>DASQUY010000617.1:0-4481 GCA_035641055.1 Acidimicrobiales bacterium
GGACCGCCGGTCGCGTACCGGTGTCGGGAACCACAGCGACACGCCACCGACAGCATCCACCACCCGGCGGAAGCTCTCGAAGTTGACCTCGACGAAGTGGTTGATGGGGATGCCGAAGTTCTGCCGCAGGGTGTCGATGAGGTTCTGCTCGCCCGCGCCCTCTCCGGACCGGTCGTAGGCCGAGTTGACCATGCCGATCTCGCCGGTGTCGGCGATCGTCACCATCAGATCCCGGGGGAACGAGGTGAGCGCCAGGCGGTCGGATTCCGGATCGACCCGGGCCACCATGATCGTGTCGGTGTTCTTGAGGTCCCGCCCCTCGCGGCTGTCGATGCCGACGACGAGGAAGTTCTCGGGCTCGCCGGCCGGGGGCTGGTCCAGGCTCAGGTTGCCGACCCGGTCGATGCTGTTGACCTTGACCAGCACGTAGCCGCCGACTGAGGCCCCGGCGAGGCACAGGACGACGATCGACGCCAGCACGGTGAGCACCAGGCGCTGGCCCCACGAGCGACGCCCGCGCCGGCCCCCCTCGCGTTCCCGGTACAAGGTCGGTTGCTCCTGCGGCCATTCCTGTCCCGGGAAGCCTTCCCGGGGCCCGCCCCGCCCGGGCGGGCCCAGCGAGGCGCGCAAATGCCGGGGTTCTCGGGACATGACCGGCCGAGGCTACCCGGGCCGCGACGGCGGAGTGGGGTCGCCGGCGGCCCGGCCGATAGCTTGCGAGGCATGGCCGTGACCGACACGCAGGCCCCCGCCAAGCCCCGGGAGCGCTGGACGGCCCAGTGGAAGGAGCTTCACGCCGAGGTCATCGACAGCGGGCTTTGCACCGGTTGTGCCGGGTGCGTGATCGCCTGCCCCCACGACGTCATCGGCTACGCGCACGAACCCGGGGCCTACAAGCCGTTCCACCTCGAGGACGAGTTGGGCCCCGACAACTGCATCCACGGCGAGAAGGGCTGCACGTCGTGCACGCGGGCCTGTCCCCGTTTCCGGGCGTGGGAGCCCCAAGCCGACGAGCACCTCTTCGCCCGGGTCCGCGAACCCGACGAACTGAGCGGCATCTACCAGGACATCCTGCTCACCCGGGCGTCCGACGACATGGTCCACCACATGGGCCAGGACGGCGGGTTCGTGTCGGCGCTGCTCGTCTGGTCGCTCGAGAACGACTACATCGACGCCGCCCTGGTCTCCTACCTCGAGGGCGACGGGAGCGAGTGGCGGGCGCGGCCCGGCGTCGCTGCCACCAAGGACGAGATCCTGCAGGCTGCCGGCAGCCGCTACACGTACTCCGCCAACACACTGGCGCTCCCCGAGGCGCTGGAGAAGGGCTACGACCGGCTGGCCCTCGTGGGCATGTCGTGCCAGTCGTCGGTGCCCCCGATCATGTGGAGCCGCAAGGTGGGCAAGATGGGCAAGCCCTTCCTGTTCAACATCGGGCTGCTGTGCTCGAAGACGTTCGACGACTCGATGTTCGAGGAGCTGTTCTGGACCAAGTACGGCCTCGACAAGCGCGACATCGTCAAGATGAACATCAAGGGCGTGTTCCAGGTCTGGATGCGCGACGGCGCGTACCACGAGATCCCGCTCAAGGAGTGCCACGCCTGGACCCGGGAGGGTTGCGAGCACTGTCCCGACTTCGCCGCCGAGCATGCCGACATCGCCACCGGCGGCATCGGCAAGGACAACGACTGGACGCTGACCATCGTGCGAACCGAGCTCGGGCGCGAGATCATCAGCCGGATGATCGCCGACGGCTCGATCATCGCCCGCCCGGGAGACGAGGACCCCGGCGCCATCGCCCTCCTGCACAAGCTGTCCGCCAAGAGCCGAGAGCGCTGGCCGGGGTTCGCCGTCGACGAGCCGCGGTTGCCGGCCAAGGCATGAGTCGCGCGCTGACCGCGAACGATCTTCAGGGACGTTCGAGACCTGCGAGCTCGCGGGCCCGCAGCAGGACGGCGTCGAGCATCGGCTCGGTGAGCCTGCCCGTGAACGTGTTCTGCTGGCTCACGTGGTAGCTACAGACGATCGCCCGGCCACCCTGCAGCTCCAGCTCGAGCCCGTGGCTGAACTGGGGTCGCGACGCGACACCCAGCATGCCGCACAACACCCGGTAGGCGAACAGCCCCAGCGGCACGAAGACCCGTAGCTCGGGCAGCAACGCCAGCTCCCGGTCGAGGTACGGGAGGCAGCGGTCACGCTCGGCCGGCGTGGGCTTGTTGCTGGGCGGCGCGCACCGCACGGGGGCGGTGATCCAGGCGCCGTCGAGCCGCAGGCCGTCGTCGCGGTCCACCGACGTGGCCTGGTTGGCGAACCCAGTGCGCCACAGGGCGGCGTAGAGGAAGTCCCCCGATCGGTCGCCGGTGAAGACCCGGCCCGTGCGGTTGCCGCCGTGGGCGGCCGGCGCCAGGCCCACCAGCACCACCCGGGCGCCCGGATCGCCGAACCCCGGTACCGGCCGGGCCCAGTACTCCTGGTCGCGGAACGCCGCTCGCGGTTCCTGCGCCGCCTGCTCCCGCCAGGCCACGAGGCGTGGGCACGCCCGGCACTCCGTGATCTCCTGCTCCAGGGCGGCGAGCCGTACGGCCCGGTTGGCGCGCTCGGCCCGGACGACCAGATCAGCGAGATCATCCACAGGCCCCGACGATAGGTTGGGCAAACGATGCCGGGAGCCAAAACCGCCGCCGAGCGCAGCCGTGAGACCACACCCCGGCGTCGCCGCGGCACCCGTCGCCGGCCGCCGCCACCCACGGTGGTGCTCCTGGTCCGGCACGGGACCACGGAGACCACCGGCAAGGAGCTGCCCGGCCGGGCCTCCGGACTGCATCTGGCGGAGTCGGGTCGGGAGCAGGCCGAGGCCGTCGCCCAGCGCATCGCGGCGTTGATCGAGACCTCCGCCGACGGCCGCAAGGCGCCCAGAGGCCGGATCGCCGCCGTCTACAGCTCGCCCCTCGAACGCACCCGCGAGACCGCGGCCCCCATCGCCAAAGCCGCCGGCTGCGAGGTCACGATCGACGACGCCCTGGTCGAGCTCGACATCGGCGAGTGGACCGGGCTCGCCCTCGAGGCCGCCTACAAGCGGCCCGAGTGGGCGACCATCCAGCGCTACCCCAGCGGCTTCACGTTCCCGGGCGGCGAGTCGTTCGTCGACATGCAGGCGCGCATGGTCGCCTGCCTCGACCGGCTGCGCGCCGCGCACGCCGGCGAGACGATCGTCGCCGTCTCGCATGCCGACCCCATCCGGGCGGTCGTGGCGCATGCCATGGGCACCCACCTCGACCTGTTCCAGCGCCTGGCGATCTCGCCGTGCTCGGTCACGGCGATCGCCTACGGCGACGGCGGGCCCCTCGTCCTCACGGTCAACGCCACGGGCGACGGCCGGGCGCTCGTGCCCTCATGAGCGAGTCGTTCGACTTCCCGAAGGCCGACGTCTTCTGGCCGGGGACCGAGGGCCCGCGGGGCCAGCGCGTCTTCTTCATTGCGGGTGGATCAAACGGCGAGCTGGTCTACCTGCGCTGCGAGAAGCAGCAGGTGGCGGCGCTGGGCGAGTACCTGCTCGCCCTGCTGGAGGACTTGGCGCCCGATGTGGAGCCGGCCGAGGGTCACGGCGAGGTCACGCCGCTCCCCTTCGAGTGGACCATCGGCTCGATCGGCGTGAAGTACGACGAGCCCGAGGAGCGCGTCGTGGTCGTGGTCGAGGAGCTGACCGAGGACGACGAGAAGCCCGCCACCGCCCGGTTCTGCTTCACGTTGGCTCAGGCGGCGGCCTTCGCCCGGTTCGCCCTGGAGCTCGTGGCGCAGGGGCGTCCCACCTGCGGCCTCTGCGGGGAGCCGATGGACCCCGAGGGTCACGTGTGTCCACGGATGAACTGAGCTGCGGGTCCGCCGCCGTGCTCGACCTGCTGCGCACGGGCGGGGTGGAAGTGCTCGAGCGTATGCCGTGGAGCTCCAACGCCACGTTCCTGGTCGAGGTGCGCGCCGGAGGACGCTGCCTGCGGGCCGTCTACAAGCCGCGGCGGGGCGAGCGCCCCTTGTGGGACTTCCCGGACGGGCTCGACCGGCGAGAGGTGGCCGCCTACGAGCTGTCGGCCTGGTTGGGCTGGGACATCGTCCCCGAGACGGTGCTGCGTGACGACGGGTCGCTGCCGTACGGCGCCGGGTCGCTGCAGCGGTTCGTCCCCTTCGACCCCGAGGTGCACTACTTCACGCTGATCGAGGACGAGTCCCGCCACGACACCCTCCGCACCATCTGCTGCTTCGACGTCATCGCCAACTCCGCCGACCGCAAGGGCGGGCACTGCCTGGTCGGCGAGGACGGTCGTATGTGGGCCGTCGACAACGGCCTCACCTTCCACCGCGAGACCAAGCTGCGCACCGTGATCTGGGACTTCGGGGGCCAGCCGATCCCCGACCACCTCCTCGCCGACGTCCAGCGGTTGGCGAACGAGGGCCCGCCCCCGGCGCTCGTGCCCCTGCTCGAGGCGGGC
>DASQUY010000618.1:0-16060 GCA_035641055.1 Acidimicrobiales bacterium
CGGCCGGCGGCCCCAGACCTATCCCCTGCGCGTCCGCAAGCCGATGATCGCCGCCATCAACGGGGCCTGCGCAGGCATCGGCCTCATGCAGGCCCTCAACTGCGACGTCCGGTTCGCCGCCCGCGGTGCGAAGTTCACGACCGCGTACGCCCGCCGGGGCTTGCCGGCCGAGTACGGCAGCTCATGGTTGCTCCCGCGGCTCGTGGGGCTGGAGAACGCGCTCGATCTGCTGCTGTCGGGCCGGGTGTTCGACGCAGAGGAGGCCCAGCGGCTGGGCCTCCTCTCGCGGGTGTGCGACCCGGACACCGTGCTCGACGATGCCCGCGCCTACGCCCTCGACATGGCGGCCAACTGCTCTCCCCGCTCGATGGCCGTCATCCGCCGGCAGGTCTATGGGGACCTGTCCCGCAGCTTCGAGGAGTCGATGGTCCACACGCTGGCGGCGATGCACGAGTTCTCGGGCAACCCCGACACGGTCGAGGGGTCCCGCAGCTTCGCCGAGAAGCGCCCCGCCGCCTTCGATCCGCTGCCACCCGACTTCCACCTCCAGACCGACGCCGGCTATTGATGGACCCCCGCCACACGCCTGAGGCCGAGCTGTTCCGCAAGCGGGTCCGGGACTTCCTCGCCGACGAGCTGCCCCCGGGCTGGCGCGGCCTGGGGGCGATCGAGGACCGGGCCGAGGCCGAGGCGTTCGTCGAGCGGTGGCGGCAGACCCTGGCGGACGCCGGCCTGCTGGCGGTGTCGTGGCCGGCTGCCTACGGCGGCGCCGGCCTGTCCAAGTTGGAACAGGTCGTGCTCGTCGAGGAGTTGGCCCGGGCCGGCGTGCCCGCCATGGGCGTCAACGACACGTTCAGCATCAAGATGGTGGGCAACACCCTGCTCCGATGGGGCACCGAGGAGCAGAAGCGAGGGTTCCTGCCCCGCATCATCTCGGGCGACGACCGCTGGTGCCAGGGCTACTCCGAGCCCGACGCCGGCTCGGACCTGGCGGGGCTCTCGACCCGGGCCGTCCTCGACGGCGACCGCTGGGTCATCGACGGCCGGAAGGTCTGGACCTCGCGTGCCCGGGAGGCCAACTGGATCTTCCTGCTCGCCCGGACGGACCCCGACGCGGCGCGCCACAAGGGCATCACGTTCCTGCTGGTGCCGCTCGATCAGCCGGGCGTCGAGATCCGGCCCATCACGATGCTGTCGGGCGAGACCGAGTTCAACGAGGTCTTCCTCGACGGCGCCACGACACCGGCGGACCACGTCGTCGGTGAGGTGAACGGCGGCTGGGCGGTGGCGATGACGCTGCTCGGCCACGAGCGTGGTGAAGAGGCCGCCACCAACCCGATCCTGTTCCGGGCCGAGCTCGACCGGCTGGTCGCCCTGGTCCGGGAGCGGGGCCTCGCCGGGGACCCGGTCGTGCGGCAGCGCCTCGCGGACCTGCACGCCCGGTGCGAGATCATGCGGTTCCTCGGCTACCGCATCCTCACCGGTGTCCTGACGGGGGACGGCAGCCTCGGCGCCGAGGCGTCGATCTCGAAGCTGTACTGGAGCGAGTACCACCGCGACGTGGCGGCGCTGGCCGTCGACGTGCTGGGGCCGGACGCGATGGTGGTGGAGGGGCGCCGCCCGCTACGCGCCTACCGGACCGACGACCCCGGCGCACCCAACACCACGGGTTCCTGGGTGGGGGCGCTGTACAACGCCACGGCCGGCACGATCTACGCGGGCACGTCCGAGGTACAGCGCAACATCCTGGCCGAGACCGTGCTGGGGCTCCCGAAGGAGCCCCGCTGACCGTCCAGCCGGTCAGCTGATCTCCTGCATCGTGGTCCGCGGCTGGGCGTCGGTCAGCAGCTTGCGGACGACGGCGTCGACGTCGGCGGGCTCGGCCGGCGGCTCCTCGGTGGCCGGACCCCGGCGCCACCCCTCGGCGACGGCCAGGACCAGGCCCGAGGACTCGATCACCTGGCCGGTCACGTCGGCCGACAGCGGCGACGCAAGCCAGGTCACCACGGGCGCCACCCACCGGGGCTCGAAACGGTTCGTCGTCTCGTCGGGCAGGCCGAGGTCATTGGTGAGACGGGTCAGCGCGCCCGGGGCCACCGCGTTGACCGTGACGCCGTACCGGACCAGCTCCTGCGCGGCGATCTGGGTGAAGGTGGCGATTCCGGCCTTGGCCGCGCCGTAGTTGGTCTGGCCCGGGTTGGCGTAGAGCCCGGCCACGGACGTGGTGTTGATCACGCGGGCGTCGTTGGTCTCGCCGGCCTTGGCCCGATTCCGCCAGTGCTCGGCGGCGAAGCGGGTGGTTGCGAACGTGCCCTTCAGGTGGACCCGCAGGACGGCGTCCCATTCCTCCTCCGACATGGAGAACACCATGCGGTCCCGGAGGATGCCGGCGTTGTTCACCAGCACGTCGAGGCCACCGAACGTGTCGATCGCCTGGCGCACCAACCCCTCGGCCCCCGCCCACGACCCGACGTCGCTCGTGTTGGCGACCGCCTCGCCCCCGGCGGCCACGATCTCGTCCACCACCTGCTGGGCCGGCCCCGCATCCCCGCCCGTGCCGTCGCGGGAGCCACCGAAGTCGTTGACCACCACCTTGGCGCCGTGCTCCGCCAGCATCAGCGCGTGCTCGCGGCCGATGCCCCGCCCGGCCCCCGTGACGATGCACACCCGGCCCTCACAAAGTCGATCCTTCGCGCTCATGCCTGCACCCTAGCAGGTTGCAGCTAAATCAGTACACTATGTACACTGATTCATGCCGAACAGGAGGGCCGCCGGTGTTGGATTCCGTGATCGAGGGGGGCATGGTCGTGGACGGGACCGGGGCGCCCCGCCGCCGGGCGGACGTGGGCCTGGCCGGCGGCCGGATCGTGGCTGTCGGCGACGTCGACGAGCCGGCCCGTCGACGCATCGACGCCGACGGGCGGATCGTGGCTCCGGGTTTCGTCGACGTTCACACCCACCTCGACGCCCAGGCGTTCTGGGATCCCGCTCTGGGCCCGTCACCGCTGCACGGCGTCACCACCGTGATCGGCGGCAACTGCGGGTTCACGATCGCACCGTTGAGCGACGACGCGGCCGACTACCTGATGCGGATGCTGGCCCGGGTCGAGGGCATGCCGCTGGCCTCGCTCGAGCAGGGCGTGCCCTGGGACTGGACCACGACGGCCGAGTACCTCGACCGTTTGGACGGCACCCTGGCCGTCAACGCCGGGTTCAAGGTGGGGCACTCGGCCCTGCGGCGGGTGGTGATGGGCAGGGCGGCGAACGAGCGGGCCGCCACCGAGAACGAGCTGGACGCCATGCGCCGCCTGCTGCGGGACGGGCTGGCGGCCGGGGCGTTGGGCTTCTCGTCCACGTGGGCCGAGACGCACAACGACGCCAATGGCGACCCTGTCCCGTCCCGATTTGCCGATGCGCACGAGATCGTCGAGCTCGCCCGGTTGTGCTCCGAGTTCCCCGGCACCTCGCTCGAGTTCCTCCCCGTGGGCACGGGGCGCTTCAGCGACGAGGTCGCCGAGCTCATGATCGCCATGTCCGCCGCCGCCCAGCGGCCGCTCAACTGGAACGTCATCTCCCCCTCCGCCGCCAGCATGCCGAAGTGGCTGGACAAGCTGGCGGTCAGTGACGAGGCGCAGAAGCGGGGCGCCAAGGTCGTCGGCCTGACGATGCCGGTCGACATGCGGGCCCGGTTCTCGTTCCTGGCCGGCTTCGTCCTCGACGTGTTCGACGGCTGGGCGCCGGTCATGGCACTGCCGGTCTCGGAGAGGATCGCGGTGTTCTTGGACCCGGAGCAGCGGCGGCGACTCAAGGCCCAGGCGGAGGCCACCCCCGGAATGGGACACCTGTCCAGCTGGCAGAAGCTCGTGCTCGTCGAGACCTTCATCGCCGAGACGAAGCCCTACGCAGGCCGCCGGGTGGGGGACGTCGCCGCCGAGCTGGGCAAGGACCCGTTCGACACGCTGGTGGACATCGCCATCGCCGACGGGCTCCGCACGACGTTCACCCGGGAGGTCCCACCGCCCAGCGACGAGGACTGGGCCGCCCGCCTCCAGCTCTGGCGCGATCCGCGGACGGTCATCGGTGCCTCCGACGCGGGCGCCCACCTCGACATGATCGCGGCCTTCCGATACGCGACCGGCATGATCGAGGAGGCCGTCCGCGGTCTGGGACTGCTGCCGTTGGAGGAGGCTGTCCACCTACTTACCGGCGCGCCCGCTCGCCTCTATGGCCTCCGGGACCGGGGGTCGATCCGCGAGGGCGCCCACGCGGACCTGGTCGTGTTCGACGAGGACACGATCGGCTCGGAGCCCGTCGGGACCCGGTTCGACCTGCCCGGTGGCGCCGGTCGGCTCTATGCCGCCGCCACCGGCATCGACCGCGTGCTGGTCAACGGCACCGAGATCGTGCGGGACGGCGCGGATACCGGTGAGCGGCCGGGCACCCTGCTGCGCGCGGGCCGGGACACCGCCACCCCGACGATGGACCTGTAGTGCCCGAGGACGAACCGGTGCGGGTCGGGTTCCGACCACCCCACAGCGTCTTCGCCGCGGGACCGGCCGAGCTCGGCGGTCTCCTGGCACGCGCCGACGCCCTCGGCATCGACCAGGTGTGCGTCGGAGACCACGTCAGCTTCCACGGCGGTCAAGGCTTCGACGGCCTGGTGCAGGCGACGGCGCTGGCCGCGCTGGCACCACGCATGGCCGTCCACACGGCCATCTACCTACTCCCGCTCCGTCACCCGGTGCCGGTGGCCCGGCAGGTGGCGTCGCTCGCCGAGCTCGCACCGGGGCGGCTCGTGTTCGGCGTCGGCCTCGGCGGCGAGGACCGCCATGAGGTGGAGGTCTGCGGCATCGACCCCGCCACGCGGGGCCGGCGCATGGACGAGAGCCTCAGCATCGTCCGCCGCCTCCTGGCGGGCGAGAGCGTGACGTACGCCGGCCAGTTCTTCCAGCTCCGCGACGCCCGCGTCGCCCCCGCCCCCGCTCCACCGGTCCCGATCCTGGTGGGCGGCCGTTCGCCCCGGGCCGCCCGCCGGGCGGGCATCCACGGCGACGGCTGGGTCGGTGTGTGGGTGACTCCGGAGCGCTTCGCCGCGACCACGGCCGAGGTCGAACAGGCCGCGGACGAGGCCGGCCGCGGCGAGGTCCACTGGCAGCACGAGCTGGTGGCGTGGTGCGGCTTCGGGACGAGCCGGGAGGATGCCCGCGGCGACGTCGAGACGGCCATGGAGCGGCTGTACCGCACGCCGTTCGCTCGCTTCGAGCGCTACACGCCCTACGGCACACCCGAGCACGTGGCCGAAGCACTCCTGCCCTACGTCGCCGCCGGCTGCCGCAGCATCAACCTCATCGCTCAGGCCGCCGAACCCGACGAGGCCGTCGAATGCGTCGCGGCCGTCCGCCGCCTGCTCCAGGCCACCGCGACGCGGTCCGGTCAGCGCAGGATGCAAAGGCCGCCGTCGAGCATGAGCGTCGCGCCGGTCAGGTAGGAGAAGTCGTCGCTGACGAGGCCAACCACGGCTCGACCGATGTCGGCCTCGCAGTTGCCCACGCGGCCGAGCGGTGTCGATCGGAGGATGGCGGCCGCGGCCTCCGGATGGTCGCGTTGGAACTCCTGGGCGCTGGGCGAGTCGCCGAACGGGCAGATGACGTTGACCCGGATGCCGAAGCGGCCCCACTCCCGCGCCGCGACCTTGGTCAGGCCGCGGATCGCCTCCTTCGCCATGGCATAGGGACCGAACAGCGGGCTGCCGTCGACGCCGGTGTTCGAGCCGAGGTTGACGATCGACCCGCCACCGCGCTCGCACAGGTGCGGGAAGGCGGCCTGCATGGCGTGCAGCGACCCCACCGGCCCCGTGCTCCAGCACACCTCCACGTCCTCGATGGGAACGTCCTGGAGCCGGCGGTTGGGCGCAGTGGTCTGGGCGTTGTTCACCAGCACGTCGAGACCGCCGAACCGCTCGACCGCGGTCACCACCGCGACGTCAACTTGGGTCCGGTCGGCCACGTCGCAGCGCACGGCGAGGGCGCTCCCACCCGACTCGGCGATCTCGGCCGCCACCTTCTCGACCTTCGCCAGGGTCCGACCGGCGAGGCAGACGTCGGCGCCCTCGGCGGCGAGCGCCCGCGCGATCCCCCGGCCGATCCCCTGGCCGGCGCCGCTCACGAGCGCCACCTTCCCCTGCAACCGAGCGGTCATCGCGCCTCCGGCGTGAACGTGAGGGGCAGCGTCTCCGCGGCCCGCACCGAGTAGTTGCTGTAGACAACGTCCCGCCCCGGCGTGATCCGGTAGTCGGGGATGCGGCGGTGGAGCTGACGGATGCCGGCCCGCAGCTCCACGCGAGCCAGGTGAGAGCCGAGGCAGCGGTGGAAGCCGCTGGCGAACGCGATGTGGCGGTTGCCGGCCCGCTCGAAGTCGACTGACAGCGGGTCGTCGAAGGCGTCGGGGTCGACGTTGGCCGAGGCCCATACGACCTCGACCTTGGTCCCGGCCGGATAGACCTTGCCCCCGAGCTCCATATCGGCCGCCAGGTGCCGGTGCCCGAGCGGGACCGGCGACTCGAAGCGCATCAGCTCCTCGATGGCGGCGGGGAGGAGCGACTCATCCTCGACGACGCGGCGACGGGCCTCCGGCTGCTGAGCAAACCAGGCCACGAGGACCGACAGCGACGACGCCACCGTGTCGAGGCCGGCGATGACGAGCAGGTAGCAGATGTCGATGAGCGTCTGGTCGTCGAGCCGGTGCCCGTCGACCTCCGCGGTGAGCAGCCCGCCGATGAGGTCGAGCCGCGGCTCGGGCTCCGCCCGGCGCCGGTCGAGCTCGGCCGCGAGGTACTCGTACATCCGGGCTCCGGCCGCCAACCGGTACTCCTGCTGCTCGTCGGCGGTCGTGCCGCGCGGCCGCACGACCGACTCCTTGAAGTCGAGGAAGATCGGCAGGTCGGCGCGCGGCAGGCCCAGCAGGCTGACGAAGAACCGCGATGGGAGCGGCTGGCAGAAGGCCGAGTAGAGCTCGACTTCGCCGGCGCCGGCGAAGTCGTCGATCAGCTCGTCGGCCAGGGCCCGGAGCGCGGTCTCGTAGCGGGCGACGGCCTTGGGCGAGAACAGCGGGTCGAGCAGGCGCCGATACTTCGTGTGCTCGGGCCCGTCGAGGTGCAGCGGGATGAGCGGCCGCTGACCGCCCAGGTCGAACATCTTCCCGTCCGTGCTCCGCACGTCGCGCGACTGGTTGAGTCGCAGGATGTCGGCCATCTTCGCCACGACCGGCACGCCGTCGTCGGGCCGCTCGAACGGCTCCCGGTGGGTGGCCAGCCGCTGGTACGCCGCGTGCGGGCACTCCTCCGAGTAGCCCGGCTGGAACCCCGCCGGCGTGAACACGTAGCCCTGACTCTCGGTCGTCATCGCTTTCCCCTCTCGCAACCTGGCCCATATAGTACACTAGGTTTACTGTTTTGAGGAGGCGTTCGTGGACGACAGCCTGAAGGGACGGGTGGCGCTGGTGACGGCGGCCGCCGGGCAGGGCATCGGCCAAGCCATCGCCCGCCGGTTCGCGGCAGCCGGCGCGGCGGTCGTGGTCACCGACGTTCACGAGCGCCGGACCCACGAGGTGGCGCAGAAGGTCGAGCGGGACTACCCCGGGGTCACGGTCCTCGGGCTGCCCATGGACGCCGGCGACCGCACCGCCATCGACGCCACGGTCGCCGAGGCCGAGCGCCGGCTCGGCCCCGTGACCGTGCTGGTCAACAACGCCGCTCTCAACATCCTCGGCAGCATCTTCGACTACGACCCGGCCGACTGGGACGCCGTGCTGCGCGTCAACCTGAACGGACCCTGGTATCTCTGCCGGCGGACGCTCCCGGGCATGCGCGACGCCGGCGGCGGTGTGGTCCTCAACGTCGGCAGCTATGCGCCCGACGTGGGCGGCGAGGGCAACGAGACCGCCTACGCCGCGAGCAAGGGCGGCCTGGCCGCGCTCACCCGTTGCATCGCCTGGGAGGGCGGGCCACACGGCATCCGCTGCAACACGATCTCGATGGGCGTGGTCGAGGGCACCCGCTTCATCGACGCCCACCCCGAGATCCGGGCCGACGGGCTGGCCCGCAGCCCGCTGGGCCGGCTGGCCCAGGTGGACGAGATCGCCGAGCTGGCCGCCTACCTGGCCAGCGACCGCGCACGGTCGATCACCGGCGAGGTCGTAAACGTCGCGGCCGGCTCGTACATGCGCAACTGAGGTCACGGCCTATATAGTTGAATTATTGTTCTTTCGGCTTAGAGGAGGGATCGCGATGAGCTCCCTGGACTACGGGATCATCGACTGCGACACGCACTGCTACGAGGTTCGCGACGCCGTCACCCGCCACCTGCCGAAGGAGTACCTCGACCGGGCGATCCTGCCTGTGCGGGACGGCGCGGGCAGCGAGGTCGTGCTGGCCGGGCGCCGTGTCGCCACCTTCAACAGCGAGCAGGGGCTGGGCTTCGACTACTGCTACCGGCCGGGCACGCTCAAGGAGATGCTCAAGCAGATGGCATCGGGCGACCCTGACGAGACGTACCAGCCCGAGCCCATGCGCCCGGAGTTCATCGAGCGGGCCCCTCGCCTCGAGCTGATGAAGCGGCAGGGCGTCGACCGCTGCGTCCTCTACCCGTCCGCCATGGCCCTGGCCGCCGAGCACTACGTCGCCGACGCGGACACCCTCTACGCCAACCTGCGGTCGTTCAACCAATGGTTCGACGAGACCTGGGGCTTCAACTACGAGGACACGATCCACGCCACCGCCGTGCTCTCGCTCCGCGACCTCGACCGTGCCGTCGAGCTGACCGACTGGATCCTCGACCGCGGTGCCCGGGTCGTGTTGATCCCCACCGGTCCCGCCTACGGGCGCTCACCGGGCGACCCCTACTTCGACCCGGTCTGGGCCCGCCTCAACGAGGCCAAGGTCACTCTCGCCTTCCACATCATGCCGTTCTGGTACTTCGACGCCATTTCACCGGCCTGGGGTCACGACCCCGACCCCGCCTCGTGGCACATGTCCGCCTGGCAGTGGAACAACGTCTACGGCGAGCGGCCCATCGAGGACACGCTGTCCGCGCTGATCTTCGACAACCTCTTCGGCCGCCACCCGGACCTCATGGCCCTCGTGTCCGAGCACGGCGCCGACTGGGTCCCTCATTTCGTCCGTCACATGGACAAGAGCCGCGGCATGGGCCGCAACGGCCCGTGGATCGGCGGCAAGCTCACCGAGCGCCCGAGCGCCGTCTTCCGCCAGCACGTCCGGGTCGCGCCCTACCCCGAGGACGACATCCCCTGGATCGTCGAGAACCTGGGCCATCACGACTCGATCGTCATGGGGTCCGACTTCCCGCACGCCGAGGGGCTCGCCGAGCCGGCCGACTTCGTCAAGCTGCTCGATCCCCTCGACGAGACGACCAAGCGCCACATCATGCGGGACACCGCCGCGGATCTGCTGAGCCGCTGACGAGAACTATAGAGCACTGATTAATCTCATTGCCTCGGCGCCTGGCAACATGGAGCACATGTCCGCCGAGGAGGACGAGAGAGCGTCTCTGGTGCGGGCTGCCCAGGTGGTTCTGGAGCGTGCCGGCTGGGAGGACTTCAAGGTGCAGCTCCTGTTGCGGGAGACGGGGCTGTCGGCCCGCACCTTCTACAGGCACTTCGCCGGCAAGGAGGAGCTGTTCCTCGTGCTCATGCAGGGCGAGTACGCCCGGTCCGCCGCCCGCATCCGAACCGCGATGGCGCGGGAGGACGGTCCGGCCCGGAAGATCGCCGCGTGGATCGACGAGCTCGTCCAGGCGGCCGGTGACCCGCGACGTGCCGCCCGGGCTCGGCTGTTCACGTCGCAACCGGCGGTGCTCCGTCACTACCCGGACAAGGTGGCGGAGGCCGCCCGGCTCGTGCTGGAGCCGCTGGCTGACGCCATCCGCGAGGGACGGTCGACCGGTGAGCTGCCGGACGGCGATCCGGACCGCGACCCGGAGCTCATCCACCAGCTGGCCGGCACGGCGATGGCCCGAGCCCTCGCCCATAGCCGCGAGGAATCCGTCGACGAGGTCACCGCCGACGTGACCGGCTTCGTCCTGCGAGCGCTCGGCTTCAGACCTTGCGGGCGATCCCGCCGTCGACCCTGATCAAGGCACCGGTGGTGTAGCTGGATGCGTCGCTGGCGAGGTAGACGGCCAGCGGGGCGATCTCGTCCGGCTCGCCCAGGCGTCCCAGCGGCACGGTCGAGGCCGACAGCATCTCGGGCGTCCACGCTTTGGTGATGTCGGTGCGGAACGCACCGGGCAGGATGGCGTTGACCCGCACGGCCGGGGCGAAGGCCTCGGCGAGCCCCACCGTGAGGGCGTTGAGGCCGGCCTTGGCGCAGGCGTACGGGAGCTCGCGCGGGCTGGCGATGAGCGAGCCGATCGTGGAGACGTTGATGATCGAGCCGCCACCGTTTTCCGCCATGTGTGCACCCGCCAGGGCCGCGAGCCGGAACGGTCCCTTGAGGTTGACGCCCAGCGTCTTGTCGTACAGGTCCTCGGTCACCGCCGGCAGGCTGTCGTAGAGGGGCGACATCCCGGCGTTGTTGACCAGGACGTCGAGGCGCCCGAAGCGCTCCAGCGTCGTCGCGATCAATCGGTCGCAGTCGTCCCACCGGCCCACGTGGGTGGCTACGGGCAGCGCGGCACGTCCCGTCGCGGCCGCGACCTCGCGTGCCGCCGCCTCACAGGCGTCGAGCTTGCGCGAGGCAACCACGACGTCGGCGCCGACCTCGGCGAAGGCCTGGACGATCGATCGGCCGATGCCGCGGCTCCCGCCGGTGACGACGGCGACCTTGCCGGTGAGATCCATCCTGTCGAGCACTGCGGTCATGCGCTCCTCGTCTCCCCTTGCACCGGCCGGCCGTCCAGTGCGTCGAGCCCTTGCTCGACCAGCGCCAGCGCGGACCCGATCCGTTCGGCCGGGTCGCCGGCGCCGCCGCCTTCCACCCAGGCGGCCCATTCGGCCGCGGCTACTGCGGTCATCGCCGCCACCACCACCCGGGGCCGGGCGTCGTCGGTCGGCACGCCCATGCGAGCTGCGATCAGCTCGATCAGCTCGTCATTCGAGGTGCTGCGGGCGCCATGGACCGTCGCCCGCAGGTCGGGGGCGGCGGCCAGGATCCGGCCGAGCTGCACGACGTACTCGCGGTCCTCGGGCGCGACCTGCGACGTCGCCTGGTAGGCCCTGCGCAGCGCGGTGACCGGTCCCTCCTCGGTGGGTCGGTCGGCCACGACGGCCACCAATCGGTCGTACAGCGTGCGCTCGTAGTCGAGCACCACCTCGTCCTTGGTGGCGAAGTACCGGAAGAACGTGCGCTGCGAGATGCCGGCGGCAGCGGCGATGTCATCGACGGTCACCGCGTCGAAGCCGCGGTCGGCGAACAGATTGATCGCCACGCGGCCGATGTCCGCCCGCGCCAACCGGCGGCGGCGTTCGACCAGCCGCTCGGGCTCGGTCACAGGCGCTTCCCCCGGGCGAAGTCGGCAGCGGCGGCGAGCAGCCGGGGCACGATCTCGCCCATCGAGTTCCGGTCGTCCGGCACGCCGGTCGCCCGCTCGCGTGCGAACGTGCCCTCGAGGATCACGGCGAGCTTGAACAAGGCCAGGGCCTCGTAATACGGGAGCGCCGACAGATCGCGCCCGGTCCGCTCCTCGTAGCGGGCGGCCATCTCGGCCCGGGTTGGGTAGCCGGCGACCCCGCCGGCCTGCTCGCCGATGACGGACTCCTCCCCCGGCTCGGTCCACCGGGCCAGAAGGTGGCCGATGTCGAGGAGCGGGTCACCGATGGTGCCGGTGTCCCAATCGACGATCGCCGCCAGGTGGACCGGCGGCCGGGGCGCCACCATCACGTTGAACGGGCTGTAGTCGCCGTGGATGATCGCCGGCGGGCTCATGGCGGGACGGTTGGCGTCGAGCCAGCCGGTGAGGAAGTCGAGCTCGGGCAGGTCGCGGGTGCGGTAGCGGTCGAGCTGTGCGAGCCACCGGGGCACCTGGCGCTCGAGAAACCCGTCGGGCTTGCCGAGGCCGTCCAGCCCGCGCGCCCGCCAGTCGACGTCGGACAGCGCCGCGCACCCGTCGACGTAGGCCATGCCCAGCTCGAAGCGGAGGGACGGGTCGTCGGCGAAGGGCGACGGCAGCTCGAAGCCGGGGGTGAAGCCGTCGACGACGTCCATGACCAGGAACGGCGCACCGATCACGGCGGGATCCTCGCACAGGAGCCGGGGCGTCGGGTGCGGCACCGATGTGCCGTCGAGCGCCGTGAGGATGCGCCACTCGCGGACGATGTTGGAGGCGCTCGGGTCGTTCTTGACTTCGGGCGGCCGGCGCAACACCCAGCGGTATTCGCCCCTGCCGAGCAGGTACAGCGCGTTCGCGATGCCGGTGCTCGCGCCCAAGCGCTCGGCGGTCAGGGAGGAGCCGCCACCCGGCAGGCGGTCGCCGATCCACGCCTCGAGGCGTTCGGTATCGAGGTCGAGCTCGTCCCCCATGGTCCTGACCATAGCGGGTTGACAGTGACTGTCAATCGCGTCAGAGTCAGACAGGTGATCGACTTCGAGATACCCGACGACATCAAGCAGCTGCGGGCCCGGGTGGCGGAGTTCATCGACACCCAGGTGACGCCCGTCGAGCCGGAGGTCGGAACCCGGCCGTTCTTCGACATCGTCAAGGAGCTGCAGGCCAAGGCGCGCGCCGAGGGCCTCTGGTGCCCGTTCGTGCCGACGGAGTACGGCGGCATGGGCCTCGGGCACCTGGCCAACGCGATCGTGCAGATCGAGGTCGGCCGATCGTTCTCGCATCTCGGCGCCTGGGCCCTCAACTGCATGGGGCCCCAGGACGCCACGATGCTCACGCTCGTCGAGCACGGCACCGAGGAGCAGAAGCAGCGCTACCTGGTGCCGCTGGTCAACGGCGACATCCGCATCTGCTTCTCGATGACCGAGAAGGCGGCGGGCGCGGACGCCACCGGCATGCAGACCACGGCGGTGCGACGGGGCGACGACTGGGTGCTCAACGGCGAGAAGTGGTTCAGCTCGGGCGCCAGCATGTCGCAGCTCGCCCTCGTGATGGCCAAGACCGATCCGGATGCGCCCCGGCACCGGCGGTTCTCGACGTTCCTGGTCGAGCTGCCAAACCCCGGCTACCGGATCGTGCGCGACATCCCCGTGTTCGGTGAGGAGATCGAGCCCCGCTACCAGGACGAGGTCACGATGGGGCACGCCGAGGTCGAGATCCGCGACCTGGTCGTCCCGCACGCCAACGTGCTCGGCGGCCTGGGTGGAGGCTTCGACATGGGCCAGCACCGCCTCGGCTACGGCCGGCTGCGCCACGGCATGTGGAGCGTCGCCAAGGCCCAGGCCGCGCTGGACATGGCCGCGGCCCGGGTGCTCGATCGCCAGACCTTCGGGCAGCCCCTCGCCGACCGCCAGGGGGTCCAGTGGATGCTGGCCGAGTGCGCCGAGAAGCTCTACGTGACGCGGCTGCTCATTCTCCACATCGCCTACAAGATGGAGCGGGGCCTCGACATCCGGCAGGAGAACTCGATCGCCAAGAACTACATCGCGCACATGCTGCACGACGTGATCGACACCGCGATCCAGCTCCACGGCTCGCTCGGCTACACCCACGACGTGCCGCTCGCCGGCTGGCTGGCCGGCGCCCGGGCCAACCGGATCGTCGACGGCCCAGACGAGGTCCACAAGTGGCAGATCGGGCGCAACGTCCTGCGGGCGTTCCGCGACTCAGGTTCCACCGCCACGGCATCGGGCGGCGACCTCTTCTGACGTCCCAGGACGACGGCCCGTCGCCGGTCAGGTGGCCCCGAGCCAGCCGCGGCGGCCGCGCTCCGGATACAGGACGTCCGCTCTGTGGACGACCTGGCCGGCGAGCCGTCCGCCGGTCGTCACCGTGGCGCTCTGGTCCGTCGGTCGTCCAGTGTGGCGACGATCTCCGCGGGGAGATCCTCACCCGCTTCGTAGGTGGTGTAGAGGGTGATCCGCTGGACCAGGCCGTCGCACCGGTCGGCCAGACCCTTGGCGACCGCCTCGGGGTCGCCGACCACGGCGAAGGCGCGGAGCACATCGTCGTCGATCAGGTCACCCATCTCCGCCCAGCGCCCCTCCTTGGACAGCCGTGTGAGCTCCGGCTGGAGATCGCCCCAGCCATGCATGTCGAGCACGCCCCGGTAGGCCGGCGTGGACCCGTAGAAGGCGATCTGCCGCTTCGTACCAGCGACTGCGGTGGCCATCTCGTCGTCGTCCCGGCCGGCGCACACGAACACCGGCCCACACAGGACAAGGTCGTCGAGCCCGGCCTTGCCGGCCCGAGCCCGTCCCCGCTCCAGAGCCGGCACGGTGACGTCTCGCAGGTACCGCTCGGTCGTGAACGGGTGGACGAAGAAGCCGTCGGCCACCTCACCCGCCACCTCGGTCATCTTCTCGCCGACGCCGGCGAGGTAGACGGGCGGCGGGCCCCACTCGTGGGGCGGCGGCGAGAAGAACGGCGTCATCAGCGTGTGGGTGTAGAAGTCGCCGCGGAAGTCGAGCTTCGTGCCGTTCTGCCAGCGGTCCCAGATGGCCCGAACCGCGAGGATGAGCTCGCGCATGCGGGGCGCCGGGTGCGACCACGGCATCGAGAACCGGCGCTCGATGTGCGGCTTGACCTGGGAGCCGAGGCCGAGCACGAACCGCCCGCCCGAGTACCTCGCCATGTCGAACGCGGAGCTCGCCAGTGTCAAGGGCGACCGGCCGAAGGCGATGGCGATCGCAGTCCCGAGCGTGATCCGCTCTGTGGCCCCGGCCGCCTGGAGGAGCTGGAGGAAGGGATCGTGCTGGGTCTCGCCGACCCACAGGCCGTCGTACGCGGCCTCCTCGGCGGTCCGGGCCGCCGACTCGGTGCGTGCGACCTCCTTGGGCAGCGAGGTGTCGATCCTCAGCGTCATCGTGGCTCCTTGGGGAGGCCCAGCACGCGCTCGCCGACGATGTTGCGCTGGATCTCGTTGGCGCCGCCGTAGATCGTCTCGGCCCGCGAGTTAAGGAAGGTGTGCTGTATCGGGGCGAGCTCGTAGTCGTCGCCCACCACCATCGCGTCGGCCCCCATCATGTCGACGAGCAGCTCGCCGAAGTCCCGGTGCCAGTTGGCCCAATGGAGCTTGCCGATCGATGACTCGGCCCCCGGATGCTGCGAACGCAGCGCCGCGGTGAGCAGCCGGTCGTTGTTGAACCGCATGATGCGGAGCCCGCACCAGGCCCGCGCCAGCCGCTGGCGGACGACGGGATCCCGGCCCAGGCCCCGGCTCCGCACCAGGTCGATGAGCCCGGCCATCTCGCGTTCGAACGACGCCTGGAACGGCAGCACCGTGGCGCCGGCCCGCTCGTTGCCCAGGGTGCCCATGACGACCTTCCATCCGCCGTCGACCTCGCCGACGACCAGGTCGGCAGCCGTGCGGGCGCCGTCGAAGAACACCTCGCAGAACTCGCGGCCGCCTGCGATGTTGCGGATCGTACGAACCTCGACGCCTTCCTGGTGGCGAGGGACGAGCAGCATCGAGATGCCCTTGTGCTTGGGGGCGTCCGGGTTGGTCCGGGCCAGCACGTACAGCCAGTCGGCGTACCCGCCGAAGGTCATCCAGATCTTCTGGCCGTGGATCACCCATTCGTCGCCGTCCATTTCCGCCCGGGTCCTCAGACCCGCAAGGTCCGAGCCGGCGTCGGGCTCGCTGAAGCCCTGCCCCCAGAGCTCCTCGCAGGCGGTGATGGCCGGCAGGAACCGCTTGCGCTGTGCGTCGGTCCCGAACTCGAGCAGCGTCGGGCCGAACAGGTCGCGGCCGTGCACACCGACCCAGTACGGGGCGCCGGACCGGGCGTGCTCCATCTGGAAGATGATCTCCTGCGTGGGCGTGCCCCCGCGGCCTCCGTACTCGACCGGCCAGGTGATGTTGAGCCAGCGGTCGGCGGCCAACTCCTTCTCCCAGGCGAGGCGCAGCTCCCAATGGCGGTCGTCGGACGGACCCCCCACGC
>DASQUY010000619.1:0-4946 GCA_035641055.1 Acidimicrobiales bacterium
CGACCGTGGCCGTCCGGCACCTTGTGGGCATTGACCCACCCGGATATGTCCGTGCGATAGGGGGTGGTCGGCAGCAGCCGTTGCGGCCGCTGCGTCCAGGGTGGAAGGCGTTGGCTTCCAGGAGGGCGCCGACGGTCCGTACGGGATCGTCCAGGTCGGCGTAGGTGCGGTCACCGATGGTCGCTCGGCCCTCGGTCGGCGTGGCCAGCCCGAGGAGCATCTGCATCGTGGTCGACTTGCCGGCACCGTTGGGCCCAAGGAAGCCCGTGACCCGACCGGGCCGGACGCTGAACGTCAGGTCGTCGACCACGGTGGCGTCGCCGTAGCGCTTGGTCAGGCCCTCCACCTCGATGGCGACGCCGTCGTGCTGGTCCTCGGTCGCGGGGCCACCTCCGTCCCAGAGAGCTGCGGTAGCCGGAACCCCCAACGTAGGGGAGGGGTTGCCCGCTTCGCAGCGGATGTCCGGAACCGGCGGACTTGCACCTCACGGCGCCGGACGCCGACTCGAACACCAGCGGGCCCGGGCGCGGCGAGGGCCCGGCACCGGTTGGGTCGGTGCCGGGCCCTGTCGGTTGAGCGGATCAGTCGATGTCGTGTCGGTGCAGCAGGACCGATCCGACCGCCAGCGCGGCGACCACGTAGCCCCAGAAGATCGATGCGTGGAGCGGGTTGGACAGCCCGGCGGCCACGATCTCCGGGATATCGAAGTCCGATTCGATGCCGAGCGACCGCCAGCCGGTGTCGAAGGGCACGAACCGCACGACCTCGGCGGGAGCGAACTGGACGATGAGGCTCTCGACCACCAACCACCACACGAGCACGCCGGACACAGCGCCGGCGCTGTGGCGCACGACCATCCCCACGCCCAGACCGAGCACGGCCGAACCGGCGGTGTAGAGCAGCGCCCACAGCACAGTGGACGCGGTGCCGCTGGTCTCGCCGAGCTCGAGGCCGCCGGCGAGCGCCCCGGCGAACCCGGTGAGGAGTCCGATCACGCCGAGCACGAGACCGACGCCGGCGGCGACGACGGCCTTGGCGACCACGACCGGCCACCGGGCCGGGTGGGCGGTGAGGGCACCGGCGAGGGTGCCGTGCTGGGCCTCGGAGCTGAACAGGAGGACGCCGGCGATGGCGGCCAGCACCGCGGTCAGCAGCGTCGGGTACGTGGCCACCTCGGCGACGGTCAGGACCTGGTCGGTGACGAAGACGGCCGTGGCCCAGGCCGTCAGCAGGCCGACGACCGCGGCGACCGCGAGGATCGTCTTGTTGGTTCGCACGGTGGTCGACTTGATCCACTCGCTGCGCAGGACCGCCGGGAGCCCGGAGAGGTGGCGCCGGCTGGTGATGGTCGACGGCGCGCTGGCCGGTCCGGTGGGCAGGGTGAGCTCGGTGGTGGTCATGGTGGTGTCCTCGGTGGTCGTCGGTGGGGCGGTCATGCGGAGGCGAACTCGGCGGAGCCGGTGGTCATCTCGAGGAGGCTGTCCTCGAGCGAGAGCCCGGTCCGTGATGTGACGGACTCGACGGTCTCGGCCGCGATGAGCCGTCCGGCGCCCACGACGACGAGATCGTCGGCGAACCGGGACAGCTCGGCGATGAGGTGGCTCGACACGAAGACCGTGCCGCCGGCGTCGGCGAAGGCGCGCAGGTGGTTCCGCAGCCAGCGGATGCCGTCGGGGTCGAGCCCGTTGGACGGCTCGTCGAGCAGCAGGACCCGAGGCTCGCCGAGCAGCGCTGTGGCGAGCGCCAGCCGCTGGCGCATGCCGAGCGAGAACCCACCCGCCCGCTCGTCGGCGACGCTCTCGAGCCCGACGTCGGCCAGCACCTCGTCGACCCGTCGCGCCGGGATCCCGCTCAGCGCGGCGGTGGCTCGCAGGTGGTTCCGGGCGGTGCGGCCAGGGTGCATGCACCGGGCGTCGAGGACCGAACCCACCACGCGGGCCGGGTGCTCGAGGTCGCCGTATCGGACGCCGTCGTAGCGAACCTCGCCGCGGTCGGGCCGGGTGAGGCCGACCATCATCCGCATGGTCGTGGACTTGCCGGCGCCGTTCGGGCCGACGAAACCGGTGACCCGGCCGGCGGCCAGGTCGAAGCCGAGGTCGTCGACGGCGACTCGGTCGCCGTAGTGCTTGGTGAGTCCGGTGACGGTGATCATGTCTGTGCTCCGTGGGTTTCGGGGTTGACGGGTTGGTTGGTCGGGGCGATGGAGATCACGTCGACGTTCACCGACGTGAGGTGGGCCAGCAGGCCGTGCAGGTGCGAGCGGTCGGCGATCTCGCCGACCAGGCGGGTGACGCCGTCGCCGTGGTCGAAGGTGAAGTCGTCGAGGAGTGGCCGCAGGAGCCGGGCGCTGGGCCGGCCCCGCAGGACGATCTCGTAGCTGGTCGGTGCGGGCATGGAGCCACCATCCCGCTCACCCGGACGAGTCGGCCTCATCCACCCCGCCATCTCACCCGGGTGAGATGCGGCCGTAGGGTGGGCCGGGATGACCGAGGACTGTGAGCCGGGCCTCGCCGCCACCAAGGTCCAGCCGCCGGTGCCGCCACGCCACGTGATCCACCGGTCCCGGCTCGACGCCGCCCTCGACACTGCGGTTGATCAGCAGGTCCCGCTGGTGCTGGTGAGCGCCCCGGCCGGCTCGGGCAAGTCGACGCTGTTGGCGGTGTGGCTGGCGACGCGGTCCGAGGCGGTGGCGTGGCTCCAGGTCGAGGAACCCGATTCGGACCCGGCCCGGTTCTGGGCCTACCTCGTGCAGGCGATCGGGAAGACGCAGCCCCAGCTGGCCGCCGAGCTCCGACCGGTGGTGGCCGGCTCGAGCGGCGACGAGGACACCGTGGTCCCGGCGCTCGTGAACCGGCTGACCGAGCTACCCGGACCTCTCGTGTTGGTCATCGACGACTACCACCTCGTCAACGACGAGCGCATCCACCGGGGCGTGGAGCGCCTCGTCGACCTGTGCCCACCGCAGGTCACCGTCGTGCTCGCCACCCGGATGGACCCGCCGTTCCGCCTCGGGCGGCTGCGCGTGCGCGGCCGCGTGGCCGAGATCCGCGCCGACGACCTCCGCTTCGCCCCCGACGAGGCCGCCGGCCTGCTCGGTGACACAGGTGCCGCCCTCGATCCCAAACTGCTCGTCGAGCTGTGCGGACGAACCGAGGGCTGGGCTGCCGGCCTCGTGCTCGCCGGCCTCTCCCTCCGTGGTTCGGATGACCCCGACGGGTTCGTCGCCGCCTTCCGGGGCGACGACCAGCTCGTCGTCGAATATCTCCGCGACGAGCTGCTCGCTGACCTCGATGCCGGCGAGCACCGCCGGCTGCTGGAGACATCGATCCTCGACGAGCTCGGTGGCGAGCTGGTCGATGCCGTCACCGCCAGCAGCGGCAACGGTGAGTGGCTGCGCGAGACCGCCCGGGCGAACCAGCTCCTCGTGCCCCTCGACCGCACCGGGACGTGGTTCCGGTACCACCATCTGCTCCGTGACCTGCTGCACCTCGAGGCGCAGGCGACGATGCCCGAGTACCTGCCCGAGCTCCACCGGCGCGCTGCTGGCTGGTTCGAGGCCGCCGGCGACCACGGCCGGGCCATCGGCCACCGGCTCGCCGCCGGCGATCTGGACGGAGCCGCCCGGCTGATGCGCGTCCACGGCCCCCGGTTGCTGCGTGCCGGACAGATCGACACCCTGCGCGCCCTGCTCGACCGACTCGGCGAGGTGGCTCGCCGAGACCTGGCGTGCGCGTTCCTGGCCGGGTGGTGCGCGTCCCTCACCGGCCGCTACACCGACGCCGAACGCTGGCTGGAGGTCATGGGGGGTCTCGTCCCTGACGGCACCTCGGTGGCCACGTCGCTGCGCATCAACCTCTCCCTCGCCACCGGCGACGTGGCACGGGCGCTCGAGGAGGCGAAGGCCGCGCTGGCCGCAGGACGGCTGGAGGAGAGCCCGCCCGAGCTGACCACGGCCATCGGCGCCGCCCACGCCTGGGCCGGCGACGCCGACGAGGCACGGTCGTTGCTCGACATGGCAGTGGCCCGAACCGAGGAGGAGGACAGCCATTCAGCGCACACCGTCTCCCTCGTCTACCGCTCCATCGTCGAACTCGAGCAGGGATCCCCCGCCGCCGCCCGCCGAGCCGCCCACACGGCCATCGACAGCGCCGAGCGGTTCGGGTTGTCCCGGTACCACGGCGTCGCCCCCGCCTTCGCCGTACGGGCCTGCGTCGGCGAGAACCCGGCACAGGCTCGCGAAGACGCCGCATTCGCGTTGGCCACCGCCCGCCGGTCGTCGACGCCGCTCGCCCTCGGCTTCGTCCTCGCGGTGTGCGGCGACACCTTGCTCGACCTCGACGACCCGGCGGGCGCAGCCCTCCTCGAGGAGGCCCGCTCGGTCCTCGCCGAATGCGTCGACCCCGGCGTCGCCGGCCGCCACCTCGCCCGGGCCGAGTCTCGGCACGGCACCACTACGACCGGGCCGGCCCCGGTGGCCGACCTCGTCGAGCAGCTCACCGATCGCGAGCTCGCCGTGTTGCGTTACCTTCCCGGCGGGCTGAACCAGCGCGACATCGCCCGGGAGCTGTACGTCTCCATGAACACGGTTCGCACCCACTGCCGCGCCATCTACCGCAAGCTCGGCGTCGGCGACCGCCACGCCGCCGTCCAGGCGGCCCGCGACCACCACCTCATCTGACGCCTCACCGGCGGGCTCGAGCCTCCCTACGGTGAGACACCGAACGCGGCCAGCCCGAACAGGCCACGACGGGCCACCCCACGCTTGGAATGTCTGCGGGCGTCGGGGTCCAGCGGCGAATCAAGGCATGAGCCGGATCACGTGTCGCGCATGCCCCCTATCGTTCCACTTCCGGCTCGTCGACAGGTGTCCCGGAACGCCGGTTCTGAGACCCACCCTCGCAGGACGGGAAGCGACCGCTCGTGACGTCGTTGCGGGGTACCGTCGA
>DASQUY010000620.1:0-5743 GCA_035641055.1 Acidimicrobiales bacterium
GCCGGTCAGCGTCCGCGGGATGAACCGGCGCTGCTGCTCGTCGGTCGCATGGGCGAGGATCGTCGGTGCCGCCAGCCCGACGCCGCCGCCGACGGGCAGCCTGACCGCCCCGGCGCGCCCCAGCTCGTCCTCCACCACGCCCTCGGCGGCCGGCGGCAGGCCGCGGCCGCCCAGACCCGGCGGCCACGACGGTCGCGCCCAGCCCGCCTCGACCAGCCGCGACCGCCACTCCACGAGCGCGAGATCGGGGTCCCACGCGCCCGCCAGCCACGACCGCACCTCGCCCCGCAGGGCGTCCTCGTCGAACGCCGCCGCCACTGCTAGCGCCCCTCGAACCGCGGCTGCCGCCGCTCGGCCATGGCCCGCACGCCCTCGGCGAAGTCCGCGGTGTGGCGCAGGCGGTCCTGCTCGGCCTTCTCCCGCTCGGTCGCGACCCGGATGCGCTCGGGGAGGTCACCGCGCATCGTCGCCCGGATGGAGGCTACGGCGAGCGGGCCCGACGCCGCGATCTCGGCGGCCAGCCGGCGCGCCTCGGCCTCCACCTCGTCGGCGGCGACCAGCCGGTCGAGCAGGCCGATCTCGGCCGCCTCCTCGCCCTTCAGCCGGACGCTGGTGTACAGCAGCTCGAGCGCGCGCTGCTGGCCCACCACGGCCGGCAGCGTGACCGTCAGCCCAAAGCCGTGGTGGAAGCCGAGGCGGGCGAAGTTGGCCGACATCCGCGTGTCCGGCGAACCGACGCGGAAGTCGGCGGCCAGCGCCAGGCCGAGCCCGCCGCCGACGGCCGCGCCTCGCACCGCGGCGACAATCGGCAGCGGCGCGGCGAACACGCGCACGGCCTCATCGTAGAGGTGGCGGGGCTCGGGCTCGGGGTCGGGCTCGAGTGACGTCGAGGAGCTGCTGGCGAGCCGGGACCGCCCGCCGAGCGAGGCGCCCGCGCAGAAGTTCTTCCCTTCGGCGGCGAGCACGACGGCCCGCGACCGGCCCTCCACCCCGAGGTCCTCCATAGCGTCGGCCAGCGACGCGATCAGTGCCTGGTCGAAGAAGTTGTCGGGCGGCCGGTGGATGGTCACGACGGCGACGTGGTCGTCGCCCTCCTCCGCCGTCACGTCGCCGAACGCCGCAGTGGTCATCGCCGCTCCTCGGCGCTCTCGGCCTCGGGCAGGAACGAGCGCAGCACGCGCGAGTGCCCGTCCATGGCCGCAGGCTACGAGCACCGACAACGTAAGGTCGGTTTTGTTCAGGGGTCGCTCGTCGTCCGGAAACGCTCGGTAACGGTCCCGTCGGGCCCGCGAGCGCGCCCTGATCGGCGCCTGCTCAGCCCTACGGTGTGTCCGGGCTGGCCACGTCGACCATCCACTGCACGCCGAAGCGGTCGGTGCACCCGCCAAAGCCGGGCGAGAAGAACGTCGCTCCCCACGGCATGGTCACCTCGCCGGCGTCGGCCAAGGCCTCGAAGACCCGCTTGCCCTCGCCCACATCGGGCGTGGAGTAGCTCACCGCCACGCCGACCTTGGGGCCACCGTCGCCGGTGGGGTCGTCGGAGCCCATGAGGTAGTCGCCGCCGAGCGTCAGCGCCGCGTGCATGACGTGATGGGGCTCGGCCCCCGGCATGGGCTCGGCGCCTTCGGGCAGGTCGGCGTTGGTGATGATCTGCAGCTCGCCGCCGAGGATCTCGTGGTAGCGCTCGAACGCGGCGCGGCACTCGCCGCCACTGAAGAACAGGTAGGGGTGGAACATGGCTGGCTGGTCCTCTCTGGTCGGGGAACGGTGACATCGGGTCCGACGACGGCGAGGCCTCGAACTCATCGCTCCGGGGGAAGTCCCGGGCCCGGCAAGCCATCATGTCCAGAAGGCGTCGAAGCCCCGCTGATCCTCGAAGTAGATGAACCCGTCGCCCACCCGTCCATCCTTGAGGTGGAGGACCCACACCTGGTGGGACGAGAGCTCGCTGTCCCCTCGGCGGGCCACCCATCGGTCGAGAAGGGCGCAGTGGTACTCACTCTCGAGCACATCGAAGCTGTTGGGGTCGGCGGGTGCAAAGGTGCTGCCGCTGCGCTCGCGGATCGCCCGGAACAGGGAGACGACCTCCTCCGGCCCCGAGTACGTCCCCGCAAAGGGGGACTCCCCACCGAACGCAAAGAACACCTCGTCCGATAACGACGAGCGCAGGGCATCGTCGTCTCCGTCCAAGATCGCTCTCCGGAACCGTTCCACGATGGTCGACGCTTCACTCATCACCGGCCGCCCGGTGAGGTAGAGGGCACTCATGCGAAGGCGGCTCCCCCCGCGTCCGCGCTGGCGGCCGAAGTGGCCGCGGGAGAGCCACGAGACGGCCCATGACCCTGTCGGCGAGATCCTCGTCCGGCACGGTCAAACGCTCACCGACGTCCCGCAGGAGGTCCTCGAGGCCCGTCATCCCGCCGCCTCCTGCACAGCCAGCATGCTCCTGAGGCGGGTCAGCGCACGGTGCAGACGCGACTTCACCGTCCCCGGCGCACAAGCCAAAGCTTGGGCCATCTCGCCCTCCGACATATCGAGGAAGTACCGGTACCCGATCACGAGCCGGTCGTCGTCGCGCAGGCGGTTCACGGCGGCCAACACGGCTGCCCTCTCCGTGGCAAGGACGGCTGCCTCCTCCACCGATGGCGCTGCCACCGGCGCGAGGTGACCGAGCCGGGCCGTCAGCGCTCGGGCGCGATCATCGCCACGGAGGCGGTTCCGCGCCTCGTTGGCGACGATCGTCGCCAGCCATGGTCGGAAACCGTCCCCTGCTCGCAGGCGACCCAGCGTCAGGTAGGCCTTGGCGAACGAGTCCTCGATGATCTCCGCCACCTGCGACCGGCCGGTCACGACATACGCCGTTCTCTGGGCGAACGCCTGGTGACGATCGACCAACTGCCGCCAAGCGGCGACATCGCCCCCGCACGCCCGCTCGACGAGTTCTCCATCGGTCACCACCACATGCTGACACCGGCACCGCGGCCGAGGTTCCCGGGAACGTGGCGGAGGTGATCGAGTAGAGAACCCGGGGCCTCATTCACCCCCGTAGGTGCCGAAGGCCCAGAGGTTGCCCTCCGGATCGCGGACGACGAAGCCGCGGGAGCCGTAGTCCTCGTCGCGCAGGCCCCGCACGACCTCGGCGCCGGCGCCGACGGCCTGCTCGAAGAGCCGGTCGGGGTCGTCGCACACGACGTACACGGAGTCGTTGCCCGGCACCCGCCGCCCGAAGGGCGAGTCGTCCTTCTCGTGCGTGCCCAGCATGACCCCGCCGCCGGACGGCCAGCGCAGCTCTGCGTGCTCGATGATCGAGGGGTCGTCGTCCCGGGCGTAGACCGCCCGCTCCTCGAAGCCGAACGCCTTGGTCAGGAACGCGATGGCGCCCCGGGCGTCCCGGTACGTCAGGCAGGGCCAGATCGTCGTATGCGTCGTCGCCATGGCTCGATCATCCCGGACCGACCCCCGCGTCGTCTTGGACGAAAGGAAGCTCGTCGGCCAGCCATGCGGTCGGGCTGCACCCCGCCAGCTCGACGAAGTCGCGATCCAGGTGGGCCTGGTCGTAGTAGCCGCACGAGGCCGCGACCTGCGCGATCGTCACGAACGACGGTGTCGACTGGAGCATGCGCCGGGCCCGCTCGAAGCGCACCACGCGGGCCGCGAGCTTCGGCCCGAGGCCGAACTCTCCCGTGAACCGCCGGGCCAGGTGCTGGCGGCTCCAGCCGACGTCCTCGGCGAGCGACCTGATCGGGACCGTCCCGCCCGAGCGCACCAGCCCCTGCCAGGCGTGGCGCAGCTCGCCCGCCACGCCGTCGCCGCCGACCAGCCGCGTCAGCACCTGGTCGCACACGGCGAAGCGCTGACCCCAATCCTCGGTGCCCTGGAGTCGCTCCCACAATTCGCGACCGGGGGTGCCCGTGACGTCGGCGCACTCGAGGGACGTGTTCCACAACTCCCGGGCCGGCATGCCGAACAGGGTGCGGGACCCGAGGGGTGTCAGCTCGATGGCGACTCCCTCCTGGTGGCCGCTGTGGGAGATCAGGGCCGGGCTCGCCTGCAGCCCGCCCACCACGCAGCCGTAGCTCGCCGGGGCCTGCGTCCGGTCCGTCTGGGCGACGACGTCGATGCTCGGGCCGATGCTGACGATCAAGGTCATGTGCCGGGAAGGCAGCCCGCGATGCAACCCCGGGGCGAATCCCGTGAGGCGGTAGCCGACATAGCGGTCGATGAACGGGCGCAGAGGCGCCGCCGGCACGGTCGTCGCTCCCTCGGTTCGCGGCATCACCACGCCGGGAGTGTACGGGCGCCGGCCGGCGACTCGTTCGCCTGTGCGCACGCGTAGCCTGCCCGCGATGACCCTCTCCGAGCGCGACATCGAGTTCCTGACCGACAACCACTCGGCGGCGATGATCACCGTGGGGGGCGACGGGGTCGCGAAGGCGGCCCGGGTGGGCGTGGCGCTGGTCGACGGCCACCTGTGGAGCAGCGGCACCGCCGACCGGGTGCGGACCGAGCGGCTGCGACGCGACCCGAGGTGCACGCTGTTCGTCTTCAACCCCGGGTTCGCATGGCTGGCGCTCGAGACCAGCGTGACGATCCTCGAGGGCCCCGACGCGCCCGAGCTCAACATGCGCCTGTTCCGGGTGATGCAAGGCAGGCCCACCGGGCCCCTGAGCTGGTTCGGCGGCGACCTCGACGATCAGACCTTCCTGCGGACCATGGCCGACGAGAAGCGCCTGATCTACGAGTTCGAGGTGCACCGGACCTACGGCCTGTACTGAGAGGCGGCCGGGCACGCGACTTTTGGTGACGCGATCCGTCAGTATCCGACGGTTCGCGTCACCAAAAGTGCCGGCTCAGCCGCCGTCGCCGACGCCGCCGGCGCTGCCGTCGAGCGGCGGGACGTCGCCGAAGAAGCCGGTGATCTCCTGGAGCCGGCCGTCGGGGGCGAGGCGGCCGACATCGGACCCCGTGACGACGATCTCGCCGTCGGGGCCGGCCATCTCCCACGAGAACCGCAGGACGTCGTGGTGCGTGTCCAGGCCGCTCGTGCGCCGGAACGTGTGGCCGGGATAGTGGGCGATCACCCCGGCGGCCAGCTCGGCGAGCGCGTCGTGCCCCTCGGCCTCGTACAGCGGGTCCACGAAGTGGCCGTCCGGCGTCCAGGCCCGCTCGATCAGCTCCCGTCGCCGCGTGGCGTCGGTCTCGCCGAGGCTCGCCAGGTAGGCGTCGGCGGCGGTGGCGACATCGGTGGTGGTCTCGGTCATCGGTTGCTCCTCACGTGTGGGGTGTTCGGGGGTGACGACGAGACTGCGCCGCCGACGTCCGGAGGGCGATTACCTGGGAGGTAGGCGGCAAGGCGACTCCGCCTGGCTACCGTCGGGGCGATGAGCGTCATCTCCCCACCCCAGACGGTGGGCACGCTGCTCCGTGAGTGGCGGCACCGGCGGAGGCGCAGTCAGCTCGACCTCGCCGTCGCCGCCGAGGTGTCGGCCCGGCATGTGAGCTTCGTGGAGACCGGCCGGTCGCGCCCCAGCCGCGAGCTGGTGCTGCACCTGGCCGGACACCTGGACGTGCCGCTGCGCGACCGCAACACGCTGCTCATGGCCGCGGGATACGCCCCCACCTACCCCGAGACCCCGCTGGACGCCGAGGAGATGGCGCCCGTGCGCGACGCTCTCGACAAGATCCTGTCCGGCCACCGTCCGTTCCCGGCGGTGGTCGTCGACCGTCATTGGAACCTGGTCAG
>DASQUY010000621.1:0-3619 GCA_035641055.1 Acidimicrobiales bacterium
GTGCGGGGTGGTCTCCGGCGACGAGACCGCGGTGGCGACCTGGGGCGTCGCCAACGCCGCCACGGGCGCCGAGGTCGCCCCCGACACGCTGTTCCAGCTCGGGTCGCTCACCAAGCTGTACACGACCACGTTGCTGCTCCAGGCGGAGGCGGCCGGCGTGGCGGCCCTCGACGAGCCCGTGCGGGCGCAGCTCCAGGAGTTCTCGGTCGCCGATCCGGGGGCCACCATCGAGATCACGCCCCGCCACCTGCTCACCCACACGAGCGGCATCGAGGGCGACCACCTTCTCGATACCGGCTGGAACGACGACGCCCTCCAGCGCTACGTCGCCACCCTGGCCGGCATCGGTCAGATCCACGGGGTCGACGAGGCGTACAGCTTCTGCAACACGGGATTCGGGGTGGCCGGCCGGCTGCTGGAGGTCGCGACCGGGGAGCACTTCGACCGGGTGCTGCGCCGCCACCTGGCGCGGCCCCTCGGCTGCGCCGCCACGGTCACCCTGCCCCAGCACGCCGTCCTCCACCAGGTGGCCGCCGGCCACGTGCAGACACCGGGAGGCACGCCGACCCGCCAGTCGCGGTGGACGCTGGCGCGGGCCAACGGGCCCATGGGGGGCATCATGGCGCCGGTGGGCGAGGTCCTCGCCTTCGCTCGCCTCCACCTCGACGGTGGGCGGGCTGCCGACGGGTCCGACCTGCTCACGACTGCGGCCGTCGCCAGCATGCAGGAGCCACAGGTCGAGACACCCCTCCCCAGCGAGGAGCAGGCGCTGGGATGGACGGTCCGGCGCTGGGACGGCCTCGCCTGCCTCGGCCAGGACGCCGACACGATCGGGCAGCGGGCGTTCCTCCGGGTGGTGCCGGAGCGTCGCTTCGCCCTGTGCGTGCTCACGAACAGCCCGCCGGGGGCCGCCCTCGCCGCCGAGGTCACGCGGCGGGTGGCGGGCGATCTGCTCGACGTCGACGCCTCGCCCGTGGCGGCGCCGGGCAGGGCCACCGCCAGCATGGACCTAGCTCCCTACTGCGGTGGCTACGAGCGACTGCACCAGCGGGCGGACGTGATTGTGGACGGTGACGACCTGGTGGTCGCCACCACGCCTTCCGGCGTGCTCGAGTGGCTGGGGATCCAACCGGTGCACCTCAGCGCCCGGCCGCTCGGAGCTCCCGGTGAAGGCACGTTCGTGGCTCGCGATCCGCTCACCGGCGCCGACGAGCCGGTCGTGTTCAGCCGACCGGGCGCCGGCGAGGCGCCCGGCCTCTACGTCGGGGGTCGCCTCCACCGCCGCGTCAGGTAGCCCCGAGTGTCCGAAACCCGTTCTGTTTCGTCGCCGGGGCTTGCGGCACCGAGGGGGTGTAAGGCATGCTTATCGGCAGATGATCGTTTGTCATTGCCGGGTGGTGTCGGATCGCACGATCCGGTCCGAGATCGAAGCGGGCGCCGACAGCGTCTGCGCGGTGGCGCGCCGTTGCGGTGCCGGCACCGGGAACGGGTGCGGCGCCTGCCGGCCGACGATCGCCGCGCTCGTCGCCGTCCACGCCCCCGCCTCGCCCGTCGACCCGGCGTCCGAGCCCGCCCTCCCGGCCGCCTGACTCCCCGACCCGGCCGCGGGGGCGCAGTAGCCTCCTGGCATGCACGCGCCCCCCGAGATCATCGAGCTGCTCAACGACGTGCTCACCGCTGAGTTGACGGCCGTCAACCAGTACTTCGGGCACGCCAAGATGCAGGCGAACTGGGGCTACCACCGCCTCGCGGAGCACTCGCGGCAGGAGTCCTTCGACGAGATGCGCCACGCCGACGAGCTGATCGAGCGCATCCTCTACCTCGAGGGCATCCCCAACCTGCAGCGCCTCGGGTCGGTGCGGCTCGGGGAGGATCCGGTCGAGCAGCTGCGGCTCGACCTCGATCTCGAGCGCGACGCCGTCGCCCGGTTCAACCGGGGGATCGCCACCGCCGTCGAGCACAGCGACAACGGCACCCGCCACCTGCTCGAGGGCATGCTCACCTCAGAGGAAGACCACGTCGACTGGCTGGAGACGCAGCTGGGGCTGGTCGAGTCGCTCGGCCAGCAGCTCTACCTGAGCGAGCAGCTCCACAGCTGAGGGCTCAGAGCCCCGTCCGGGGGCCGGCCGAGCCGTTGCCGGTGCGCAGGAGGTCGCGGATCTCGGTGAGCAGCTCGGCTTCGTCCGACAGCTCCGCCGGCTCCTCCTCGCCCCGCTTGCGGCGCTGGTTGAGGATGTTGATCGGCTTGACGATGACGAGGAACACGGCGGCGGCGATGATCAGGAACTGGATGACGGCGTTGATCACCAGGCCGATCTCGAACGTGCTGTCGCGGACCGTGAAGTCGATGTCGCCGACCTCGGTGTTCCCGATCAACCCGACCACTGGTGTGATGATCCCCTCGACGACGGCGTTGATGACGGCGACGAACGCCAGGCCGATGACCACGGCGACCGCCAGCTCGACGATGTTGCCCCGCGTGACGAAATCCCTGAACTCCTTGAAGATGCCCGTCACCGCTCAACCTCCCCAGCAGTTGGTCACCACCCTGAATGCCGCCGTACCTTACCCACCCGGGGACGCGGCGAGGGAGGATCCGCATGGAGGTGGCGATCACGGGGGCCAGCGGCCTGATCGGATCTGCGGTCGCCCGGTCGCTCCACCGAGACGCCCACACGGTGCGGCCGCTCGTCCGTCCCCAGTCGAGCTCCGGTGGTGAGCAGCCGGATCCCGCCGCCGTCGGCTGGGACCCAGCGGCCGGCACGATCGACGCCGACCGCCTCGAGGGGCTCGACGCGGTCGTCCACCTCGCCGGTGCGGGCATCGGCGACAAGCGCTGGTCGGCTGCTCGCAAGCGGGAGATCCGCGAGAGCCGCACGCGGGGGACCGACCTCCTCGCCCGCACGCTCGCCGGCCTCGAGCGGCCACCGGCCGTGCTGCTTTCGGCCTCGGGCGTTCACTACTACGGCGACCGGGGCGACGAGGAGCTGACCGAGGCGAGCGCGGCGGGCGGGGCGGGCGACGGCTTCCTGGCCGAACTGGTGCCGGCCTGGGAGGCCGCCGCCCAGCCGGCGATCGACGCCGGCATCCGCACCGTGTTCCTGCGCAACGGCGTCGTGCTCTCGGCGCACGGCGGGGCTCTGCCCCGGCTCGTGCGGATCTACCGGTGGTACCTCGGTGGGCCGTTGGGCTCGGGCCGGCAGTGGATGAGCTGGGTGTCGATCGACGACGAGGTCGGGGCCGTCCGGTTCCTCATCGAACGGCACGACCTCTCCGGGCCGGTGAACGTGGTCGCTCCCGACCCGGTGAGGCAGGCCGACTTCGCTCAGGCCCTCGGGTCCGCGCTCGGGCGACCGGCGCGCTTGCCGACCCCGGCGTTCGGGCCGCGGCTGGTGCTGGGTCGCGAGATGGCCGACCAGATGCTGTTCGTCAGCCAGCGGGTGTTGCCGACCGTGCTCACCGGCGCCAGCTACCGCTTCGTCCACCCCGACCTGCCGAGCGCTCTGGGGCCGGTGCTGGCGAGATCGTGAGCGGAAGCGGGAGGCATGGCGTCGCCGCGTTCGACTTCGACGGCACGCTGACCCACCGCGACACCCTGCTGCCCTTCCTGCGGCGGGCC
>DASQUY010000622.1:0-15964 GCA_035641055.1 Acidimicrobiales bacterium
TCGAGCCGGTCGGCGACCGCCTCCGGCGACGGCGGCGCCCCGTCGATCCTCTCGGTGCCGCCGACCCAGCCGAGCACGGCGTCGTGGTAGGTGCGGAGCAGCTCGTACCACTCGTCGACGCGGGCCTCGATGCTCGCCTCCCGCACGGACTCGACCTTGAGGCCCGCCAGCTCGAGGGTCTCGAGGTAGAAGTCCAGCGGTCGGGGGTGGAGGAACACACGGTCGCGGAAGGCGGCGTGGGCGGCCATCCGCTCCCGGTCGTCGAGGTCGGGCCGGTAGGCGGCGTAGGCGGGGTCGTTGCGCACGAGCCCCTCGGCCAGGTCGCCGGCCACCCACACCGTCTCGTCGAGGATCCACTCGTTGCGGCGCGCCCGCGGGTTGCGGATGTTGCCGGAGTTGATCAGCACCATCCCGCCGGGCCGCAGGGCGCGCAGCCACGACGCCGCCGTGTCGGCGAGGTCCGGGTACAGGTGGACGGCGTTCGTCGACACGATCGCGTCGACCTTGCGCTCGAGCAGCTCGGGGCCCAGCACCTCGTCGAGCCGCTGCAGCCGCTTCTCGGGCTTCAGGTAGCGGAGCAGCCGCAGCCCCACATCCGGGTCGTCACGGAACTTCTCGAGCGCCACCCGGAGGAACTTCGGGGAGCTGTCGACGATCACGGCGCCGACGCGGGCGTCGAACATGCGCAGCTTCAGCCGATCCAGCAGGATGCCGGTGCCGCCCGAGTAGTCGACGAGGATGTCGCCGTCGTTCAGCAGGTGGGACAGCTCCTCGACCGTCGGGTCGAGGTTGTGGTACCAGCTGTGGTGATCGACGCTGTCGTACGCCTCGCCGAAGGCATCGACCGGTTCACGCGTCCAGTCGTCCTCGGGCACCCGCTCCCAGCCGGCCGGCCAGGCGAACGCCCGGCGCGGCGCGCTGGCGGGCCGGATCGAGGCCGTCACCGCCCGGTGGATCTCGACCAGCGCCGGCACGTCCTGGGGGCGGTGCCGCGCCCAGCCGCAGTCGGTGGCCACCCCGAAGTCGTGGACGAAGCGTTGGGCGGCCACGATCCGGGCCTTGGCCCCGAGCTCGCCGTCCGACAGGTGCACCAGCCCGAGGTAGAGCTGCGTCGCGGGGCGCAGCGCGAGCTGGGCCAGAGTCTCGAAGAAGCGGAGGTCGACGCTGTCGCCCGCCACCGGCAGGTGGATCCAGTCGAGCGATCGGCCCAGGCTGAGCGACAGCGCGTTGGCCACGTCGACGAGCGGCTGGGCGTGGTACGGCCGGTCGCGGTGGTGGGCGTCGTGGCCGTGACAGAAGTGGTAGCCGAGCCGGACACCGGCCGGCACGCTGCGGCCGAGGCGGACCAGGCGCTCGACGATCCCGGAGCGGGCGTCGTCGAACCACGTCGGCATGACCCCGTCGAGCATGGCGAACTCGAAGTTCGTGTCCCACTGGATCGCGAGCTGGTCGTGCGGGACGGCGTCGCAGATGGAGGCAAGCTCGTGGAGCATCCGCTCCTCGTAGAGCGGTTCGATGCGAGCCTGGTCCTCCGGGGCGACGAACGCCGCGATCGGCGCCAGCGGTGTCGGCAAGGAGACCTGGAACCGGCAGTGCGTCGGGATCTGCCCGTCCCGCTTGCGGCGGGCGAAGGTGCGGTACGACGAGCTCGCGGCTTCGGCGTAGCCCAGGTCGTCGAAGCGCAGGGTGTCGAGCGGCTCGCCGTCGCGGACCCGCAGGCGCGGCAGCGCCCGATGGGGCTGGTCGCCGGGCGGGCACACCTCGAACGTGGATCGGGAGCTGAGCACCGGGTACTGCCAGACGATCCAGTCCGAGCGCGGGCCGGTCTCGCCGTCGGGGATCTGCGTCAGCCGGTCGCCGAGCCCGGCCGCCATCTGCTGGAAGACCTCCCCGGCGCTACGCAGCGGAACGCTGCCCACGAGGAGCACTCCCCCGGTCGCCGGGCCGCGGCTTTCCTCGATCATGAGAGCCCCTTCCCGTTTGCGCCCCGCCGGCGGTCAGTATCCGGCCGCACGGCCGGCTGCCCAAGGCGTGCGTTCGCCGGACGCGAACGCATCCCCGGACTGCGTCTCAAGGACGCTGATACCCTCCCTCTCGTAGAGACACGCGGGCCGCCGCGGTGCCGGCGACCGGCACGCACGGGGGGCACCGCGGCAGCCGCAGGTGGAGGGGGAACCATGAGACGGTCACTGCTGGGCATCATCGCAGTCAGCGCCCTGCTGCTCGGGGCCTGTGGAGACGATGACGACGACGCCGCGGACACTGCGCCGGACGAGACCGAGGCGCCGGAGGAGGAGGCGCCGGACGAGGAGCCCGCACCGGTCGGCGACAACATCCAGGCCTCGGGCGAGTGCGGCATGGGCACCGGCGAGGAGGCGACGGGCGAGCCGATCAGGATCGGCGCCATGGCCACCAACGCCCCGGCGGCGGACTTCACGTGGATCACCGGGATGACCGGCGCCTACTTCGAGTGCGTCAACGACAACGGGGGCATCAACGGGCGCCCGATCGAGTACATCGCCGAGGAGGAGCAGGTCGACCCGCAGCAGATCGCCTCGCTGGCGAGGAAGCTGATCGAGGAGGACCAGGTGCTCGGCATCGTCGGGAGCACCAACCTCGTCGAGTGCAGCGTCAACCGCGACTACTACGCCGAGCAGGAGTACCACCTGATCATCGCGGGCGTGGCCCAGGACTGCTTCACGAGCCCGAACTTCTCCGCCGTGAACATGGGCCCGTACTACTCGAGCCTCGGCGGGGCGCAGGCCGCCCTCGGGGCCGGCGCCGAGGGCACGATCGTGGTCGCATCGCCGAACCAGCCCGGCTTCGACCTGATCAACAGCGGAGTCGTCGAGTTCGCCGAGGAGAACGACCTCGAGGGCGTAAGCATCCTCGAGGATCCCCCGTTCGCCGACCCGCCCGGGTTCGCCCAGCGCCTCGTCCAGGAGGCGGGCGACGGTGGTGCGGTCGTGCTCGACTACACCGGCCCCAACGTGGAACCGCTCCTCCAGGCCATCGACCAGCAGGGCCTCATCGACTCGGTGATCTGGGCCAGCTCGACGCCGCCCAACGACCCGTCCGTGGCGGAGGCGCTCAGTGAGGCCTGGGACGGCAAGTTCCTCATCAACGCCGAGTTCAACGTGCTCGACTCGGGCGAGCCGGACCAAAACCACATGAACGAGATACGCGAGCAGTACGCGCCCGACATCCCCAGCTCGAGCTTCGCCCAGATGGGCTACCTCGCGGGCCGGGTCGCCACCGACGCCTTGCTCGGGATCGAGGGCGAGATCACCAAGGAGAGCGTCAACGAGGCGTTCCGGAGCATCACCAACTTCGTGAGCGACATCTGGTGTCAGCCCTGGTACTTCGACAGCACCACCGGCCAGAACGTCTCGAACAACGTCGACATCACCGTGGCGCCCGAGGGCGACCGGATGGTGCAGGTCGAGGAGTGCTTCGAGATCGCCGACCTCCCCGGCAACCCACTCGACGAGATCCGCGCCGCCGAGGAGGAGAACGGTCTGAACACCGGCTAAGAGGCCGAGCACCCGACAAAGCGAGACACAGAGGCCGAGCGGATTGGGCGAGAGTGGCACTGAACAGTACGGAATCTGCACTTCGCCAGCAGCTCCACAGCGAGGCCTCCCAGCAACAACGCAGATGCAAGCCGCGACAAGCGTGACCTATCGGCTGATGCTCTAAGGAGCTCAGGTGGACATACCTGACCTCGACAGCCTGAAGCCGTTCTTCGTGCTGGGCGGCGCGCTCGGTGGGGTGTTCGCCATGTCCGGCGTCGGGCTCGTGGTCCTGTACCGGGCGACGGGCGTGCTGAACATCGCCTACGGGGCCATCGGCACCACCGGCGCCCTGATCTCCTGGTCACTGCTCGGCGGCATGAACCGCTGGCTGGCCTTCTCGGTGTGCATCGCCTTCGGCGGCGCGGCGACGCTGCTCTACGGGATGGTGTTCGGGCCGCCGTTCGCGGCCCGCGATCCGCTCGTGAAGGCGACGGCCACGATCGGGATGCTGCTGATCCTGCTCGGGATCATGCAGTGGGTGTGGCCTCCCGCCACGGTCCGCACCTACCGGCTCCCGACGACGGCGTGGGCCTACCAGATCGGCGACGTGCGGGTGAACTGGACCCAGATCATCGGGGCCGCGTTCCCCCTCATCGTGACCGCCGGCACCGCCGTGTTCCTGCGCGTCACCAAGCTCGGCACCGCCATGCGGGCGCTGGCCAACGACCGCGAGATCACGGCGATGCTCGGCGTTCCCGTCCGGCGGGTCGAGGCGGCGGCGTGGCTCGGATCGGGGCTCGTGTGCGGGACGACCGGATTGCTGCTCGGCGATCTCGTCGGGCTCGACATCGTGGCGGTGACCTTCCTCGTCATCCCGGCACTGGCCGCGGCGCTGATCGGCCAGCTCCAGTCGCTGTGGATCACGCTCGTCGCCGGGTTCGTGATCGGGATCGTGCAGTCGTGCCTGACGGCGTTCACGGACATCGCCGAGTACCGCACCATGACACCGTTCGTCCTCGCCATCATCGCCCTGCTGTGGTTCGCCCGGCGGCGGCCCCTGGTGCACGCCTGATGGCGACCGACGTCCCCGCCGCCGTCGAAGCCGAGGAGGTCGTCCCGGCGGCTCCCCCGCCGGCCGGCGCCCGCGGGGCGCTGCGCCGGCCCGGGCGCCTGGCCGTCGGCGCCGCGGTGCTGGTCGTCGTGTTCGCCCTGCCCGCCTGGCTCAGCAGCTTCTGGCTGCTGGTGATGACCGGGGTGGTGATCTACAGCATCGTCACGCTCGGGCTGGGGCTGCTGATCGGGCGGGTCGGGATGGTGTCGTTGTGCCAGTTCGTGCTGGCCGCGCTGGGCGCATGGGTGGCGCTGCGCCTCGACTTCGCCACCTCGATCCCGTTCCCGGTCCTGCTGCTCATCGCCGGCCTGGTGACGGCCGTGATCGGGACGCTGATCGGTCTCCCGGCGCTGCGCCTCTCGGGCCTCTACCTGGCCCTGATCACGCTCATGGCGGCGGGGGCGATCACGATCTTCCTGCGGATCGCGCAGTTCCCGAACGGTGGCGGCGGCTTCTTCGGCAACGACGCCGCCGGCGGGGCGTCGTCGCGCCTGCCGCGTCCGGCCATCGCCCAGGGCGACGCGGCCTACTACCGCTACTGCGTTGTGGTCGCCGCCCTCATGTTCGTCCTCGCCCTCTGGCACGTCTGGCGCCGGCCGGGACGGGCCTGGGCGGCGATCCGCCACGGCCAGGCCACCGCGGTCGCCGCCGGTGTGAACACCGTGCTCTACAAGCTCTGGGGGTTCGCTCTCGCCTCGTTCATGGCGGGCGTGGCGGGGGGCCTGCTGGCGGCAGCGGCCGGCGGGGTCAACGTCAACCAGTTCCCGATCCAGAACTCGGTCATCCTGCTCGCGGTCGTGCTGATGGGTGGGACCTACAACCTCTGGGGCGCGGTCGTCGCCGCCCTGCTGCTCCGGCTGCTGCCGGCCCTGCTGGACGACTGGGGGGTGTCCACCGAGCTGCTCACCATCCTGTTCGGCATCGGGATCCTGCAGGTGCTGATGACCGCACCCGGCGGCCTCGTCGACCAGGTGCCGAAGGATCTCGCCACGCTCGGGCGGAAGCTACGCAGCCTGCTCACGCCCAGGGCCGAACGAACGGTGCCGCCGACATGATCCAGGTCGAGGACCTGACCGTGCGATTCGGCGGCGTCGTCCCCATCGACCGGATGACCGTGACGCTGTCGGGCGGCACCTGCGGGCTCATCGGCCCGAACGGCGCCGGCAAAACCACGTTCTTCAACGTGCTCAGCGGCTTCGTCAGGCCGCTCGCCGGTGCGGTACACGCCTTCGGCGAGGACCTGTTGGCCATCGCCGACTTCAAGCGGGCCCGCTGGGGGCTGCGCCGCACCTTCCAGACGGAGCAGGCGATCCCGAACCTCACGGTGTTCGACAACGTCCTCCTCGTCCACGAGAACACCGGCGGCCGGCGCGCCACGCGCCGGCAGGACGTGATGGAGGCGGTCTCGTTCGTCGGGCTCGAGCGCGAGGGGCACCGCCCGGTCGACGCGCTCGGCGTGGCCGAGCGGCGGCTCGTCGAGGTGGCGAGGGCGGTCGTCGGCCGGCCGCGGCTCGTGCTGCTGGACGAGCCGGCTGCCGGGCTCCCCGACGAGGAGACCGAGCGCCTGGGCCGGCTCATCCGCCGCATCCCGCAGGAGACTGAGGCGGCCGTGATCCTCGTCGACCACGACATGAGCCTGGTGTCGGCCTGCTGCGGCACGACCGCGGTGCTCGACTTCGGCCGCCTCATCGCCTCGGGCACCACGGCCGAGGTGCTGCGGGACGAGCACGTCGTCCGGGCCTATCTCGGCACCGAGGAGGAGGTGTGAGCGCGGCCGCCGAGACGCTCGACGGGGCCGCGCCCACGCTGCGTCTCGACGGCGTCTCCGTGCCGCGCGGCGGCCGACCCGTGCTGCACGAGGTCACATTGGGGGTCCCTCCCGGCAGGGTCACCGCCCTGCTCGGCCCCAACGGCGCCGGCAAGTCGACGCTGGTCCTCACGGTTGCCGGCCTGCTCCGGCAGACGTCGGGCAGGATTCTGCTCGGTGGGCAGGACCTCACCAGGCGCCCGCCCGAGCGGATCCGCCGCGCCGGCGTAGCCGTGGTGGCGGAGGGCCGGCGGGTCTTGCGGGACCTCAGCATCGCCGACAACCTCCGCGTCGCCACGTACGGCCTCGACCGTGCCCAGGCCGACGAGGGCCTGCGGCGCGCCCTCGAGCTCTTCCCCGAGCTGACCAGCCGCTGGAACACCCGTGCCCTGTACCTCTCCGGCGGCGAGCAGCAGATGGTGGTGCTCGCTCAGGCCCTCGTGTCGCGGCCCTCGGTGCTGCTGGTGGACGAGCTGTCGCTCGGGCTCGCTCCCCTGGTGGTCAAGCGCCTCGTGCCGGCCGTGGCAGCGATCGCCGCCTCGGGGGTGGGCGTGCTGCTGGTGGAGCAGTTCGCCCACGTGGCGCTCGATCTCGCCGACAGCGCCTACATCCTCGAGGGCGGCCGGATCCGCCATCACGGCGCGGCCGCCGAGCTGAAGGCCAATCCCGATCTCCTCCACTCGGCCTACCTGGCACGGGCGTAGCCATGGAGCACCTCGAAGGCAGGGTCGCGGTGATCACCGGTGCGGCGTCGGGTATCGGACTGGCGATGGCGCACCGCTTCGCCGCCGAGGGGATGAAGCTAGTGCTGGCCGACATCGAGCGGCCGGTGCTGCAGCGAGCTGGCGAGGCGCTGCGCGGCGACGGCGCCGACGTGCTCACCGTGCCCACGGACGTCAGCCTGGAGGCGGATGTGTCGGCCCTGGCCGCGACCGCGCTCGAGCACTTCGGCGACGTGCACCTCGTCTGCAACAACGCCGGCGTGGGCAGCCGCGGGCTCCCGATCGCCGACCTGCCCGTGCGGGACTTCGAGTGGGTCCTCGCCGTCAACCTGTTCGGCGTGGTCCACGGGCTCCGGGCGTTCCTCCCCCACCTGCGGGCCAACGACGTCGGACACATCGTCAACACGGCGTCGGCGTCGGGGCTCTACCACCTGCCGCGGATGGGCCCGTACAACGCGTCGAAGGCGGCTGTCGTGGCGCTGAGCGAGACGCTGCGCTTCGAGCTCGCGGCGGAGGGCAGCAAGGTCGGCGTGTCGGTACTGTGCCCGAGCTGGGTCCGGACCAACATCTCCACATCGGACCGCAACCGCCCGGAGCGCTTCGCCTACGCCCTCGACACCGACCAGATGGCGCAGCTCGCCGAGTACAAGGACCGGCGGCGACAGCTCGCCCAGGTCGCCGCCGACCCGACGGACATCGCCGCCCAGGTGTGCGAGGCCGTCAAGGCCAACCGCTTCTACATCGTGACCCACCCCGCCAGCCTGGGCATCTTCGACGCCCGGGCTCGCCGGATCCTCGCCGGGGACGACCCCGTGGAGCCCCCGGAGCGCCTGGACATGTGAGCGAAAGGATCGCCGTTATGACAGAGAAAGCCCGCGCTGAGCTGCTGGGCGACGTGTTGTCGCGCTACGAGGGCTCGCCGAACCCCCGCCTGCGCGAGATCACCGAGGCCGCCATCCGCCATCTGCACGCCTTCGCCGAGGAGGTCAACCTGCAACGCGACGAGTGGATGGCCGGCATCGAGTTCCTGACGGCCGTCGGCCAGAAGTGCGACGACAATCGCCAGGAGTTCATCCTCCTCTCCGACACGCTGGGCGTGTCCACGCTGGTCGAGTTCCTGACGCACGACGGGATCGAGGGGAGCACCGAGAACACGGTGCTCGGCCCCTTCTACGTGCCGGGGTCTCCCCCGCGTGCCAAGGGCGAGTCGATGCTCGTCGACCCCGACGACGGTGACCGGGTGGTGATCCGGGGCACGGTGACGGACATCGATCGCCAACCCGTCGTCGGCGCCACTCTCGACTGCTGGCAGAACGCCACCGCCGGGTTCTACGCCGTCCAGCAACCCGGCGTGCAGTCGCCGGACAACCTGCGGGGCGTCTACACCACGGACACCGACGGCACCTACGAGATCCGCACGGTGCGCCCCGTGCCGTACCCGATCCCGTCGGACGGGCCGGCGGGCGATCTGCTCAAGGCCCACGGCCGCGACTGGATGCGCGCCGGGCACACGCACATGTGGGTGCGCGCCGACGGGTTCAAGGAGCTGATCACGCACGTGTTCGACGCCGAGACCGACCACCTGCACGACGACGCCGTGTTCGGTGTGCGCGACAGCCTCGTGCGCCGCTTCGAGCCCGACGAGGCCGGCGAGCTGGCCACGACGTTCGACATCGTGCTCGACCGGGTCTGACCGGCAACGATGGGTGTCATGGCCACGCGCACCGCTCCCGGTGGGGAGGCGTCCGAGGACAGCAGCGACTACCCCACCCTGCTGTACCTCGTGGGGCGCATCGACCGGGTCGTGCGCCAGGCCATCGGCAAGGTCGTCGCGGCGCGGGGGCTCTCGGTGAACCAGTACACGACGCTCAGCGTGCTCAACCAGCGCAGCGGGCTCTCCAACGCCCAGCTCGCTCGCCGCGCCCTGGTGTCGCCCCAGTCGATGAACGAGGTGCTGCTCGCCCTGGAGCGGCGGGGGCTCGTGCGGCGTCGCGCCCACCCGGACCACGGCCGGATCCTGCAGGCCCGGCTCACGGCCAAGGGGCGGGCCGTGCTGGCGGACTGCGACGCCGAGGTGCAGCGGGTCGAGGCGCGCCTGGTGAGCGGCCTCGATGACGAGGAGCGCGCCGCGCTCCGACGGTCGCTCCTGAGTGGCATCCGCGCCCTGCAGGGGGGACTGGAGAAGAGGTAGGCCTCGCGAGAGCTTGGAGGGGAAACGAGCGATGGATCATCTGCTGCAGGTGCTGCGGGTCAAGGGACGGGCGACGCCAGAGGCGCTGGAGGCCGCCGTCGGCGCCGACCCGGGGCCACCACTCGCCGACTTCACGGCGCAGGGGCTCGTGGAGGACACGAGGCTCGGGTACCGGCTCACCGAGCTCGGCAGCCACCGCGTCGACGAGCTCTACGCGCGCGAGCGCGAGCGGGCGGGCAGGGTGATCGACGACGTCTACGAGTCGTTCGCGCCGATGAACGACGAGGTGAAGCAGATCGTCACCGACTGGCAGATGCGGCCGGGCGGCGGGGAGCCGCAGATCAACGACCACAGCGATCCCCGCCACGACGAGCGCGTCCTCGCCCGGCTGCGCCGCACCGATGCGAAGGTGTCGGCGGCCCTCGCGCCCCTGACGGTTGCGCTCCCCCGCTTCGAGGTGTACCCGCGGCGGCTGCAGCGGGCGGTCACGCTCGTCACCGACGGCGATCACTCGATGTTGGCGGCCCCCCTCAAGGACAGCTACCACACGGTGTGGTTCGAGCTCCACGAGGAGTTGATCATCCTGGCGGGCCGCAACCGCAGCGAGGAGGAGGCGGCGAGCTAGCCCCAATACCGTTCTGGGTGCAGCTGTGCGGTCATATGCAGCACAACTGCACCCAGTTGCGCATCTCAGCTCCAGAGAGCGCAGATCGGGGCCGCGATGATGCGATCGTCGAGCGGGTAACTCGAGGGACCGGTGTGCAAGACCACGCCGGCAAGGAAGCTATCGCCGAGCCTGTCGCGCAGCCAGACGAGGTGCCGGCCAGCACTGGGCCCTGGCCCGGCGTCCGCCTTGATCTCGATCGCCACGACGCCACGACCGGCGTGCTCGATAACCAGATCGACTTCGTGCCGCCCCTGGGTTTCTCGAAGGTGGTAGCGACGCGCCGGCGACGCGGCTATGTCGAGCTCAGGGCGGATCTGTGCTGCGACGAATGTGTCGAGCAGCCGGCCGAGCACGTCGCCATCGCGCAGCACCGATCGGGTGTCGGCACCAAGCACGGCGGAGGCCAACGCCGGGTCGGTGATGTACCGCTTCGGGATCTTGACGAGGCGGCTCACGCGGCGGGACGACCACGCAGGCACCACATCGACGGCATAGAGACCCGTGAGGAACCGTTCGTAGCCGGCTGCTGTCTTGCGGTCGATCCCGGCGAGATCCAACAGCGTCGTATCAGACACGACGCCTGCCGTGCAGCTGGCAACCGCCTCCAGGTATCGCCGAAGCCGAGCCGGATCGGGACCGCCCAGCGCGGTGACGTCGCGGCCGACAAGTTGCTCGACGTAGGTCAGGAACCAGTGGTGCCGCTGGCTCGGGCTGACACGCAGAGCCGGTTCCGGGAAAGTCCCTTGGAGAGCCAGGTCGACATAGCCGCCCAGATCCGGCGCGTCGTCCGGCACGGGCGGCGGGGACGGCGGCTCCCCCGCGAGGAGGGCTTCGATGAACGACGGGTTACCAAGCCGCCCGAGGAGCTCGCGCTGTGTCAAGCCGTACATCGACAGCCGGATCAGTCGCCCGACGCCAGGCCACGTTGCGGGGTCGTGTTCGGCGGTGACCGATCCCGTCAACACGAACCGGCGCGGGCGAGGGTCGTCGTCGAGCGCCCGCTTGACGGCGCCCAGCACCGTGGGGACGACCTGCCACTCGTCAAGGAGCAGGGGCTCGTCGAAGCGAGCGAGCGCAGCGTCGGGGTCCGCTCGGAAGGCAGCGGCTTCACGCTCTCGATCCAGTCGAACGACCGTCGCCGCGTAGCGCCGCGCCGTGGTGGTCTTGCCCGCGGCCCTAGGACCCACGAGGAAGATCGCCGGGAACTCACCCAAGAGATCATCGAGGGTCGCGTCCACGAGCCGGGGCACGTATGTACTGCCAACCATTAAAGCCAGACTACCAGGGTGTTCCCGGTCTAGCGCGACCTCTGTTCCCGGTTCTGCGCGCGTGCTGTTACCCATTCTGCGCGGGCGGTCAGCGAACGCGGAATCTGGCGTCCCTGGCGCGTTCTGAGTGCAGTTGTGCGGTCATATGCCGCACAACTGCACCCAGTTGCACATCTCGACACCGAAACGGTCTATTTGGCGGTATCTGGCAGCACCTGATCGACGATGGCCGGGGCGATCGCCGGTCCGACCGGCTCCGCGAGCATGAGGCGACGCAGGAGGATCGGTCCCACCAGGGCGTCGGCCAGGAGCTCGGGATCGGTTGTGGCCGGGAGCTCGCCGGTCTCGATCGCGTCACGCAGGAGACCGACCAGGACGGCGCGCCGCTCGGCGCTGAAGCGCGTGTGGAAGTCGCGCACCTTCGGGTCTCGCTCGGCGGCGTCGATGAGCGCCGGCATGCACGTCGAATATGTCGACTGCTCGACGAGGCAGGCGACCTGTTCGATGACGGCGACGACGCGGTCGCGAAGCGTTCCGTGCTCGGGGACGGTAACCGGTGCCTTGAGCGTCCGGAACGCGTCCTCGACGAGCTCGAGCTTTCCGGGCCAGTGTCGGTAGATGGTGCTCTTGCCAACGCCGGCGCGGGCGGCGATGGCTTCGATGGTCAGGGCCCCGTAGCCGACCTCGCCGAGCTCGTCGAGGACGGCCTGGAGGATGATCCGGCGCGACCGTTCGACGCGGGGATCCAGCTCGCTGACTGCACCTGACGCGGCGGCCACGTCGACCATCGCTCTTAGTCTCCCACCTCGACTGGGACCGGGATCAGCTCGAAGTCGTAGCCGACGCTTTCCTCGATGGCGGGGTCCGTCACCGGTTCGCCATCGCCCCGCCGCGAGAAGGCGAGGACCGCGCCCGCGGCGGCCAGGGCGATGCCGGCCGCCACGCTGTTGGTCAGGGTGAACGCGTCGGTGAAGGCGGACGCGCCCTGCGCCACCACCTCCCCGCCGCCAGGCACGCGCTCGGCGATGGCGCTGGCGGCGCCGACGGATTCCTCGGCCGCGGCTCGGGCGCCGGCCGGGAGCTGCGTCCCGTCCAGGTCGATGCTCGAGCGGTAGGCGGTGGTGGCGATGCTGCCGAGCAGGGCGATGCCAAGTGCCCCGCCGAGCTCCCGGGTGGTGTCGTTCACGGCCGAGCCGACGCCGGCCTTGGAGAGTGGCACCGAGCTCATGATCTCGCTGGTCGCCGGGGCGGCCGTGATGCTCATCCCCGCCCCGAGGATGGTGAACGCGCCGGCCAACACCAGGTACGGCGTGTCGGCTGTCAGTGTGGTCAGGATCCCGAAGCCGACCGCGACGATCATGAGCCCCAGGGCCATCACCCGCGCCGCGCCGTACCGCTCGGCCAGCGCCGCACTGCGGGGCGAGAACACCACGAAGGCCAGGGCCACCGGCAGCCCCGCCAGCCCGGCCTCGAGGGGCGAGTAGCCGCGGCCGAACTGCAGGTACTGGGTCATGAGGAAGAAGAACCCGAACATGACGAAGAACGCGATGGTGATCACGCCGCTGCCGGTGCTGAAGCGACGGTCACGGAACAAGGTCAGCGGCAGCATCGGGTGGGGGCTGCGGCGCTCCCAGCCCACGAACGCCGAGAGCGCGACGCCGGCTGCCAGGAACGCCGCCAGCACGGGGCCGCTCGTCCAGCCGTCCTCGGGACCCTGGATGATCCCGAAGATCAACGAGCTCAGCCCGATCAGCGACAGGACCGCACCACGCGGGTCGAGGGGCGTGTGGGAGTCGTCCCGGGAGTCGGGTGCGAACGCCACCACCGCCGCCATGACCGCGACCACGACCGGCACGTTGATGAGCAGGCTCGAGCCCCACCAGAAGCCCTCGAGCAACCCGCCGGTCACGATCGGGCCGATCGACGCCCCGGCGCCCGCGAAGCCGGCCCAGATCGCGATGGCGCGGGGCCGCTCCTCGGGCGGAAAGATCGACGTGATGATCGACAGCGTCGCCGGCATGATGAAGGCGGCGCCGATGCCCATCACCCCCCGGCTGGCGATCACCTGCGACGCGTCGCTCGCGAGCCCGCCCATGAGAGCACCCACGCCGAACACGGTGAGGCCGGCGAGCAGGGCACGGCGGCGGCCGAAGCGGTCGCCGATCGCACCCGCGCTCAGCAGCAGGCCGGCGAACACCACCGCATAGGAGTCGACGATCCACTGGAGCTCGGACGCCGAGGCCCCCAGGTCGCGCTGCATCGTCGGCAGCGCCACGTTGAGGCCCGACACCGACATGACGACCAGGACCAGCGACAGGCACATGATCGCGAGCAGGAACCAGCGCCGGGCGTGAATCGCCGGTTGCTCGTGCAGCGGGATCGCCGGAGAGGCGACTGGGGGAGAGGCCATCGTGAGCTCCTTGGGGGGACCGCTGATGTGTCGCCTCGAACGAGACGATTCCGTTTCATTGAAACGCTATCGTCTCGTAGCGATACGCCACCGTTCGATACTGTGGCGTGTGTCACGGGGGCACGACCGTCCGGCGCGCGGTCAGCCGTGGTCGGTGGGGTCGTCGATACGCCGGGGTGCCGCGTCGACGTCGTCGGGGTGGACGACGGTGAGCTGCCCCATCATCCCGTTGTCCTCGTGGAGGAGGACGTGGCAGTGGAACATGTAGGGGGTGGTGGGGTCGGTGTAGTCGGAGAAGCGCACGACGATCCGGACGGTCGCTCCGGGCGGGATGAAGACGGTGTCCTTCGGCCCGGCGAGGCGGGCCGGCGGTGGCTCGCCGTCGTCGTCTACGACGCGGAACCGGACGTCGTGGGGGTGGAAGTTGTGCGGGTTCCCAGAGCTGTTGGTGACCTCCCAGATCTCGGTGGTGTCGACGGCCACGACCTGGTCGACCCGCCTGGGATCCATGCCCTCGCCGTTGATGCGGCTCGCCCCGTTGAGCTCGAACTGCCGGGTCCCCACGGCGTCGTCGGCGTCGGGGAGCTCCCCGAGGCGGCTCCCTGAACGTGGGCGGCGGAACCGCGCCGTGCCCTCCCCGTTCTGGTTGTAGCTATGCGGTCATATGCCGGATAGCTACAACCAGTTGCGTTTATCAGCCGGCGCTGGCCGGGGACTGGTCGGCCAGCGCTCGGGCCAGGTGCCCGCGGCCCCGGATGCCGAGCTTCCGATACACGGCGCCGAGGTGGGTCTCGACGGTCTTGCGCGTGACGAAGAGGGTCTGGGCGATCTCCGGGTTGCTGCGCCCCGCGGCGGCGAGGTCGGCGACCCGCCGCTCGGAGGCGGTCAGGGCCTCCACGCCGGTGACCGCCCGTCCCGCGGACCGCCCGCCGACCGCCCGGAGCTCCGTCCGGGCACGATCGGCGAGGGCGTGGGCGCCGCAACGGCGCGCGCCGTCGAGCGCCTCGTGGAGGACGCCGCGGGCATCGGCCCGACGGTTGGCCCGCCGCAGGGCGGCCCCGAGGTCGGTAAGGGCGCGGGCGTGCTCGAGCCGCGCCGGCGAGCCCGCCAGGACGGCCACGGCCTCACGGAGGCCATCGACGGCGCCGTCGTCCACCAGCGCGGCCGCCCGCAGCGCCACGCCGATCCCGCTCGCGGCGCCCCAGCGACGCGCCCGGGCCAGGTCGTCGGCGGCCAGCCGGCGCGCCTCCTCCTGGTCGCCGAGAGTGGCGAGGACGGGGGCAAGGCGGGAACGCCAGCGCGACGCCAGAGGGTTGGCGCCGCCCCACAGCTCGTCACGTCGGCCGAACTCGGTGAGGTCGTCGGTGCCCTCGGCCGTCCTGCCCTGGGCGAGGCGCAGCCGGCCCCGCGCCTCGAGCAACGGGTTGGTGGCCAGGCCCGGCGGGATCTCCTCCGGGGCGTGGGTGCACAGCATCTCGTCGGCGCCCTCCACGTCGCCCACCTCGATCAGCGCCTCCACCAGCCTCCCCAGCGCCAGGTGGTACCCGAGCCGGATGCCATGGACGCCGATGAGCTCGAAGGCAGTGCGGGCGTCGGCTTCGGCGTGGGCTACGGCGCCTTGCCGCCGGGCCACCCGCGAGCGCTTGGCGAGCACGAACGCCATCGCCGGGATCGAAGCCCGCGCCTTCGCCTCGGCAAACGCCTGGTCCCAGCACGCCGCGGCGAGCTCCAGCGCGTCGGTGGCGACCAGGCCGACCATGAGCAGGTAGAAGGTGCCGACGACGTCGATGTCCTGCTCGCCGAGCAACCGCCCGCCGGCGAGCGCCGGCTCGATGTGGGCTGCGGCCTCGGCGGCCGACTCGCTGGTCCGTGCCCGCTCGAACGCCAGGGTCGCCAGCACCAGCCGCTCGGCGGGGGTGGACCCACGGAGCCCGCCGTGGCGCTCGAGGCGCGCGGCCGCCTGGGCACGGGTCTCGCGCCGGGCCTGCTGGGCGTGCGCCGCCAGGTCGGCTTCCAGCACGAGAGCCAGCAGGCGTGCAGCGATCGACACGGACGCCGGTTCGCGGATCAGCTCGGCTGCCTCCGCCAGGCGGCCCACGGTGTCGGGAGCGGCCACGCGCAGCTCGGCGGCGCCGAGCTCGAGCCGCGGCCGCGACATCTCAGGGACCGGGATCGGTGACCTCCCCGACGCCGGACGCCGCAAGGTTCCGTACCGTCGGCACGGTGAACGAGCCCACCCGATCTGAGCTCTCCAGGCGGTTGGAGGGGCACCG
>DASQUY010000623.1:0-4259 GCA_035641055.1 Acidimicrobiales bacterium
CCGCGGCCCGCGAGATCGGCCCGGTGCTGCCGGCCGAGGCGGTCGTGGTCAACAAGTCGACGGTGCCGGTGGGCTCGACCCGGGTGGTCGAGCGGGTGCTCCGCCGCGACGACGTGGTGGTTGTGTCCAACCCCGAGTTCCTGCGCGAGGGCTCGGCGGTCCACGACTTCCTCAACCCCGACCGCATCGTCATCGGCAGCGACGACCAGTCCGCCGCCGTGCGGGTGGCGTCGCTCTACATCGGGGTCACGGCGCCGATCATCGTCACCGACCCGGCCTCGGCCGAGACGATCAAGTACGCCTCGAACGCCTTCCTGGCCGCCAAGATCAGCTTCGTCAACGCCATCGCCGCCGTGTGCGACGACGTCGGCGCGGACGTCAAGGACGTCGTCCTGGGCATGGGCTACGACAGCCGCATCGGCCACGAGTTCCTGAAGCCCGGCCCCGGGTTCGGTGGCAGTTGCCTGCCCAAGGACACCCGGGCGCTGGTGCACATCGCCGACGACGCCGGCTACTCGTTCGACCTCATGCGGGGCGTCATCAGCGTCAACGAGGACCAGTTCAACCGAGTCGTGGCCAAGATCCGGGAGATGGCGGGCGGATCGCTCGAGGGGGTGAAGGTGGCGGTGTGGGGGCTCACGTTCAAGGCCCGCACCGACGACACCCGCGAATCGCCGGCGCTGCGGATCGTGTCGCTGCTGGCCGAGCGGGGCGCCGAGGTCCAGGCGTACGACCCTGCGGTCAAGGGACCGGTGGCTGGCGTCGTCCCCGCCAACGATCCGTACTCGGTGTGCGAGGGCGCCGGGGTGCTGGCGGTGCTCACCGAGTGGGACGACTTCCGCTGGCTCGACTTCGACAAGGTGGCGGGGCTCATGGCGTCGGCCCGGGTGGTGGACGCCCGCAACCTGCTCGACAAGCCGGCGCTCGAGCGCCGGGGGTTCAGCTACGTCGGCATCGGCCGCTGACCCGGGCGTGGCCGGGCCGGGACCAGTAGGCACCCGATGACCCGCATCGTCGTCACCGGGGGAGCGGGGTTCCTGGGGTCGCACCTGTGCGAGGCGCTGCTCGACCGCGGCGACGAGGTGGTCGCCATCGACAACCTCGTCACCGGCAGCGTCGACAACATCGAGCACCTCTTCGCCCGCCCCGGATTCACGTTCGTCCACCACGACGTGAGCACCTACCTCTGGGTGCCCGGACGGGTCGATGCTGTGCTGCACTTCGCGAGCCCGGCGTCGCCGGTCGACTACCTGGAGATCCCGATCCAGACGCTCAAGGTGGGCAGCCTGGGCACCCACAACGGGCTCGGCCTCGCCAAGGCCAAGGCCGCCCGGTTCCTGCTGGCGTCCACCAGCGAGGTGTACGGCGACCCCCAGGTCCATCCGCAGCCCGAGAGCTACTGGGGCCACGTCAACCCGGTCGGCCCCCGCGGCGTCTACGACGAGGCCAAGCGCTTCGCCGAGGCCATGACGATGGCGTACCACCGGTACCACGGCCTCGATGTGAGAATCGTTCGCATCTTCAACTCGTTCGGTCCCCACATGAGAGCCAACGACGGCCGGGTGGTGTCGAACTTCCTGGTGCAGGCGCTGGAGGGCAAGCCACTCACCGTCTACGGCGACGGCTCGCAGACCCGCAGCTTCTGCTACGTCGACGACCAAGTGCGGGGGATCCTCGCGCTGCTCGACGGCGACGTGACGGGTCCGGTCAACATCGGCAACCCCGGCGAGTTCACCGTGCGCGAGCTGGCCGAGCTGGTGCTGGAGCTCACGGGGTCCCGGTCCGACATCGTCTACGAGCCCCTGCCGGTGGACGACCCGACGCAGCGCCGGCCCGACATCACGCTGGCCCGCGAGCAGCTCGGCTGGGAGCCCGTCGTCCCGCTGCGGGAGGGTCTCGAACGCACCGCCGCGTGGTTCCGGCAGAACCTGGGCTTGCAACCGCCGGGGTGAGCCCGTGGCCGTGTCGGTGATCTGCCACCAGGTGCTGGCCTGGCGCTTGCGCCAGCAGAGCCTGGCCCCCCGCACCGAAGCGACGGTGGAGCAGATCGTCGAGCGGCTCGCCGGTGTCCAGGCTCAGGTCGCCTCGTCGGCCGAGCTCGCCATCGTCACCCGCCAGCGGACGCCCCGTGCCGGCGCCGTGGCCGAGGCGCTCGAGGCCCGCACGGTGGTCAAGACGTGGACGGTCCGGGGCACGCTGCACCTGCACCCCGCCGGGCAGGTGGGTGCCTACCTGTCGCTGATGGCGGCGGCCCGCACCTGGCACAAGCCCGTGTGGCAGCGCAGCTTCGGCGTGACGCCGGACCAGATGGAGGCGCTGGGCGCAGCGGTCGACGAGCTGCTCGACGGCGCGGTGCTCACCCGGCAGGAGCTGACGGCGGCGCTCGTCGAGCGGAAGGGGTTCTCGGACCTCGAGTCGCAGCTCACCTCGGGCTGGGGCGCCGTGCTCAAGCCCCTGGCGTGGACCGGCCGGCTCTGCCACGGCCCCGGGCAGGGCACCCACGTCACGTTCACCTCACCCCGGTCGTGGGTGCCCGGCTGGTCGGGCGTGCCCGAGCCCGAGGATGCGGCCCACACGCTCATCCCTGCGTACCTGCGGGCACATGGGCCAGCGACGCCGGCGACGTTCGACGCCTGGCTCACCCGGGGCGTGAGTCGCAAGGCAACCCTGCGCTCGTGGTTCTCTTCGCTCGGCGACCGGCTGGCGACGGTGGAGGTCGATGGTGCCGACTGCTTCGTCATGGCCGAGGACCTCGACGCGTTGGCCCGCACGCGGCCGTCCCGTGAGGTGCGGCTGCTCGCCGGCTTCGATCAGTTCGTCCTGGGGCCGGGCACCGGCGACGTCCGCATCGTGCCCGCCGACCACCGCAAGGACGTCAGCCGCACCGCCGGCTGGATCTCACCCGTCGTGATCTATGGGGGCCGGGTCATAGGCGTGTGGGAGCTGGCGGACGGCACGGTCGACGTGCGGCTGTTCCCCGGGAGCCCCGATGTGCCGACGAAAGCGCTCGAGGCGGAGATGGAGCGGGTGGCGGCCCTGGCCGCCTGAACGCCGAAGCCGCTCAGTGGTCGCGGGCCTCGGCCTCCTCGCGGTGGGCGAGGTACCAGTCCACCGTGCGGCGCAGGCCTTGGGCGAAGTCGGTCCGGGCCTGGAAGCCGAAGGCGGCCGCCGCCCGGCTGGGATCGACCCGGCGCCGGGGCTGGCCGTCGGGCTTGGAGGCGTCCCACCGGATCTCGCCCTCGAACCCGGTGGCGTCGGCGATCAGCTTGACCAGGTCGCGGATCGGGAGCTCCTCGTCGGTGCCGAGGTTGACCGGGTCGGCGCCGTCATAGCGCTCTGCCGCCAGCACGACGCCCTCGGCGGCGTCGTCGACGAACAGGAACTCCCGCGACGCCGACCCCGTGCCCCAGACCTCGATGTGGTCGGCCCCCGCCTCCTTGGCGTCGACGCAGCGCTTGATCAGCGCCGGGATGACGTGGCTCACCGCCGGATGGAACTTGTCGCCCGGCCCGTAGAGGTTGGTGGGCATGACGTAGACGACGTTCTGCCCGTACTGCGCGCGGTTGGCCTGGGCCTGCACCAGCTGGGCCAGCTTGGCGATGCCGTAGGGGGCGTTGGTCTCCTCGGGGTAGCCCTGCCACAGCGAGTCCTCGCTGAAAGGGACCGGCGTGTGCTTGGGGTAGGAGCAGATGGTGCCGGCGACGACGGTCTTGGGCGTGCCGGCCAGGCGGGCCTGCTCGATGACGTAGGTCCCCGTTAGCAGGTTGTCGAGGTAGAGGTCGGCAGGGCGGGCCATGTTGGCGCCGATGCCCCCGACACGCGCGGCGAGGTGGATGACCAGGTCGGGCCGAACGTCGGCGAACAGCCGGGCCACGTCGTCGCGCCGGCGCAGGTCGTAGTCGGCCGACGATGGCGTCTCGAGCCGGCCGGCGCCCCGGTCGCGCAACCGGGCGCAGACGGCCCCGCCGAGGAAGCCACGCCCCCCGGTGACGAGCACGGTGAGCGGCGACCAGTCCTCGATCATGGCGGGCCATGCTAACGGCCGGGTTGGCGGGCGCCGCGGCGGCGCCGGGGTTGCGGCTTGGTCCTCGGATACCGCCGCGAGGTCGCCGCGTGCGAGGATCAGCGGCCGTGCGTGTGGCCGTGGTCGTGGAGCAGTGCTGGCACCGGGTGCCGGGGGGCACCGCCGGCGCGATCGTCGACCAGGTCGCGGCGGTGGCCGCCACCGGCCGGGTCGAGCAGGTGGGCGTGGCCGCCCG
>DASQUY010000624.1:0-2081 GCA_035641055.1 Acidimicrobiales bacterium
TGGTAGTCGAATCCCACGAACGTCGAGGCCGGGTACGCCTCCGCCATGATCAGCGTGCTGGAGCCGTGCCCGCAGGCGACGTCGGCCACCGTGGCGCCGTCCCGGAGCTTCTGCTCGACGCCCTCGAGCGCCGGCAGCCACGCGGTCGTGAGGTTGGCGGCGTAACCGGCCCGGCTGAACCGATCGACGCCGGCGAACAGGTCGGGGTGGTGGGAGTGCCACGGCACGCCCTCTCCGGTGCGGAAGGCCTCGGTGATCATCGGCTCGTCCTTGAACGCCGACGCCGCCAGCTGGAACGCGCCGGGGATGAACACCGGCCCGCCCCGGTCGACGAGCAGGGCGGCGTGCTCGGGCGGCAGCCGGAAGACGGCGGTCGCGGCGTCGAAGTCGACGTATCCGGCGGCCGCCTGAGCGGCCAGCCACTCGGTGACGTAGCGCTCGTCGGTGCCGGTGCGCTCGGCCAGGCCCGCGGCCGTGACCGGTACGCCGTCCGCCATCGCCCGGTACAGGCCGAGCCGGTCGCCGACCAGCACGGTGGGCATGTGCATGGCAGTGCCGAGGTCGCCGAGGAAGCGCTGGGCGAAGGCGTCGAGCTTCGCCCGGTCGAGGGTCGATGCATCCATGCACCCAGCAGGCGTGACGTCCCCGCCCGATCCGTGCCATGCCGTGGCACAATCGACGCCCGATCGGCGTAAGCTGTGCGTGGTGGATCGGGAGCGGGCGACCACGGCGGAGTGGTTCGTCGGGCGGGCCGACGAGTTGCGACGGATCGAGCACGTCTGCCGCGCGGCGCGCCAGGGCACGGGGTCGGTGGTGGTCGTATCCGGGGAGCCGGGCATCGGCAAGACCCGTTTCTGCGCCGAGGCGGCGGCGCGCGCCCGGCGGGCCGGGCTCACGATGGTGGCCGCTCGCTGCTGGGGGGAGGGCGGGGCGCCGCCGCTATGGCCGTGGCAGCAGATCCTCGCCGACCTCTGCGGCGGCGACGCGGCAAGGCTGCTGGGTGCGGAGCCCGCCGATGCCGCCGTGGATGCGGACCGGTTCGCGCGGTTCGCCGCCGTCTCCGACGCCGTCGCGCACGCCTGTGCGCCAGGCCCGACGTGCATCGTGGTCGACGACCTCCACGCCGCCGATGCCGGGGCGCTGCTGCTCACCCGGTTCGTGGCGCGGTCGCTGTTGGACCTCCCATTGGTGTTGGTGCTGAGCCGACGGCGCGGCGAGCCCGCCGGGGGACGGGAGGGACGTCTCGTCGACGAGATCGAGGCCGAGGCGCATCCCATCGCCCTGCGTCACTTCGACATCGACGAGGCGACGGCGTTCCTCACCGGCCAGGGATGGCGCGATCCGCCCCCCGACCTCGTGCTCACGCTGCTGCGCGTGACGGGCGGCAACCCGCTCTTCCTGCGGCGCATCGCCGCGCTCGGTGCTCCCGACTCGCAGGCGGCGTTGCCCGGCGGTGTCCGGGTGGCCATCGAGGAGGCCCTGTCCCGCTTGCGCCCCGAGACACGCCGGGTGCTGCGGGCCAGCGCCGTCCTGGGCCTCAGCCCCCCGGTGGCCGAGGCCGCCGCCGTGGCCGAGAGCACGCCGGCCGCCGTGATCGAGGCCGTGGCGGAGGCGGTACCGGCCGGCCTGGTGACCGGAGGCACCGACCGGTTCACGTTCACCCACGAGCTCGTCCGGACCGCCCTCGAGGATGACCTGGCGCCGGCCGAGCGCCTCGACGTGCATGCCCGGGCGGCGTCGATCGTGGCCGGTGACGAGAAGGACCTGTCCACCGACCGCCACGCCCGCCGCGCCCACCACGCTCTCGCCGCCGCCCCCCGGTCGGGCGACGACGCCCGCTCGGCGGTGACGGCATGCCGGGCGGCGGCCGCGGCGATGGTGCGCAGCTTCGGCTACGAGCGCGCCGACGAGCTGCTGTCGGCGGCGGTGGATCTCCACACGCCCTCAGGCCTCGGCCCCGCGCCCGCGGGCCTGCTCGTGGAGTGGGCGCGGGCCGCCCTCCTGAGCGGCCGTCTCGGCGAGGCGCGGGCCCGGTTCGACCGAGCGGCGGCTGCGGCTGACGGCGCGGGCGACCCGGTGCT
>DASQUY010000625.1:0-4766 GCA_035641055.1 Acidimicrobiales bacterium
TGGCCGGGCGAGATCGACGAGACGGGCAACCTGCTCGTGTACGTCTCCTCGTACCCGCTGCGTCCGGGCCCGACCTGCGGCGTGCAGAACGCCGGGAGCACGACGAACCCGTTCGACGAGGATCCGGGGAGCCCAACCAGCTCGCTGCACGGCGTCATCCAGGTCCTCGAGGTGCCGCTCGACGATCCGGCGGCGACCCGGGAGATCGCCCAGCCCGCGATCACCTACACCGGTGACCCGGACAACCAGATCGACTGGTGCGAGCGCACGATCGTCGCACCGCCGTGCCCGGGCGAGTCCGGCCTCGAGCCGGCGGCGCGGGCCTGCCACGACATCGCCGTGCATGTCCCGCAGCGGCTGGCAGCCGGGGCGTGTGCCGAGCAGGGCCAGGTGTGGACGATCGACGAGAACGGCCTCCCCGACACGGCCAACCCCGTCCTGATCAGTGACGACGAGGTCTCCTCGGGGGGCACCGGTGAGATCCCGGGTGCGATCGACTTCTTCCACTCGGCGATCTTCAACAACGACGCCACCGTCGTGAACTGGGTGGACGAGTCGTTCGGCAATGGCTGCGCGCCGACGACCACGTGGCAGCCGCGCCCGTGGAACCCCGCAGGCGGGACGTTCGAGACCGGCCGGATGTTCTTCTCGGACGTGGCCACCGGCGCGTTCCAGAGCGAGTTCCAGGTCGGTGACCTCCGGCCCGAACCCGGCGCCTACTGCTCGGCGCACATGGGGATGCCCGTCGCGGGTATCAACAAGGACCTACTGGTCAACGCCTGGTACCAGGGCGGGGTCGACGTGATCGACTTCAGCAACCCGGCCAAGCCGAAGGAGATCGCGTTCTACGACATGGCGCCGGCCGGCCCGACCGGGTCGGACAACTGGTCCGCTTACGCCTACACCGGGCCCAAGTTCCCAACCGGCCGGGGGATCCCCGTCTACGCCTCGGACGGGGTTTCCGCCCCCGACACCGCCCAGGGGTTCGTTGTGTACCGGACACTGGTGCCGAGCCCGGGCGCCCGGGTGGTGGACCACCTGAACCCGCAGACACAGGAGGGGTAGCACCACGCATTTCCCCGATGGAAGTGGTCGCCAGAGCGGCCACTTCCATCGGGGGAAATCACCCGTCCCGCGGCGATGCTGGGAGATCAAGAGGCCTCTCGGGCCGCTTTGTGGGAACTTGTGAGAAGGGGCGGCCCGCGGGCCGCCCCTTCCGTCCATGCCACCTGCCGGTGGCCGGTGCTTCGGCTCAGCCGCGGCCGGAGCCCTGCTCCATGAAGATGGAGAGCCCGCCGTTGCGGTCAGACCCGAAGATCCACGGCTCGCCCGGTTGCTTGTCGACGCCCCAGAAGTCGTGCGGCTGGCCGCCGTTCGACTCCAAGAACTCCGGCGAGTTGTCGAAGTACCGGGCCACCTCGACCGGGTTGAAGGGATCGGTGACGTCGAGCACCAGCATCCCGTCCCAGTACCACGACAAGTACGCCTTGACCCGCCCGTCGTCCGTGGTCTCGACGATCACGTTGTGCACCGAGTAGGTGCCGAACGGGTCGCAGGCGGGGATCGGGGTCGGCGAGGCACTGCACACCGTGTCGAAGGTCGACGCCAGCACCGGGTTCGCCGGGTCGCTGTAGTCCCAGATGCGGACGCCGCTCCACGGCGTGTCCTCCGTGAGGTTGTTGGCGATGATCACGCCGACCGCGCCGGCCGCCTGCGCGGCACCCATCTTGCTGGAGAACGTGCAGGCGCCGCGGCGGATCACCGCGATCTTGCCGGCGGGGTCGTTCAGGTGCGGGTCGACGATGCCCGGCGTGTCCGAGCCCGGAACTCCGAAGTTGTCCGTGTCGCAGCCCCGGCCAACCCACACGGCCTCGGCCGTGATCGGACCGGTGTCCGCGATCTTGGGCTGGTTGCCGGCACCCTCCTCGGCCGGGTACACGTTCCCTGCCAGAGGACCGCTGTCCACGGTGACGCTCGAGGCGGTGACCGTCACCATGTTCCCGGTCTGGTTGGCCTCGAAGTCGTCGCCGGCGGTGGTGCTGACACCCACTCCCGGCACCGTGTTCCAGGACTCCTCACCGAAGGTGAAGTTGCCGAGCGGCTGCACGGTCACCCAGGCGTTGAAGTCCTCTTCGCCCTCGACGACGATCGTGCCGTCCTCGCTCGGCCACATCGAGTGGCTGTTGACCTCGCCGTCCAGCGAGCCGTTCTCCACATCGAGCGCCTGCGAGACCACCTCGGGGTTGGCCGGGTCGCTGATGTCCAACAGGATCAGCCCCGAGTCCCAGGCGGCGGCGTACATCAGGTTGCCGTCCTCGGTGACCGTGATGTCGTGCACCGAACGGATCAGCGAGCCACCGAACCCGGGTGTCCGGCCAGCGGCGGCGCCGCCGATCCACTCGCTGATCATGGCGTTCAACGTGGGGATGTCCGTCTCGTTGTACGGATCGTCGCTGCAGAACTCGGCGTCGCAGAGGAACTCGGGGCCCCATGCGCTGACGAACTGCGGGTCCGCCGGGTCGGTGATCTCGAAGATCTGCGTGCTGCCGAAAATGGCATTGCCGTGGGTTGCCAGTGCCACGAAGTCGCGCGAGCCCTGGGTGAACAGGAACAGGTTGTGCACGCCCCGGTTCGTTCCACCCTCCAACCCTTCCGCCATGATCGGGTTGGGCTCGCGAACGCGCTGGGTGGCCAGGTGCACCGGGTTGCGCGGGTCGTCCACGTTGTAGACCTCGAACCCGCCCAGGCCGCCTTCGCCGCACGTCTCGTTGGAGTGGACGAGGATGTCGCCCGAGTTCATCGTGGCGACCTTCACGTCGTTCGACCGGCTGCCAGTCTCGGACTCGATGACGCCGACGAGAGACGGCTTTTGCTTGTTCCGGACATCCCAGACCCAGACGCCGGCGCCGTCCTCGCCACCGCACGGGCTGTTGAACGTGCCCGTGTAGGCGAAGTTCTTGTGCGCCCAGACGTCGGTGGTGGCCTGCGCGTCCAGCCGCTCGCCTCTGCCCCGCAGCTGCAGGTTCTTGGTGACCTTGGCGGACGGCCCGTCGCTGATGATCTGGCTGGCCGCCGCATCGAGCTGCGCCAGCGCCGCCGACGGGTCGTGCTCCAGCTCCGGACCGACCCCAACACCGCCCTGGCCCAACCCGTCGTCGAGGTGGTCGGCTCCGGCCGTTCCGGATGTCGCCGTCAGGGCTAGTGACACGACGGCGACCAACCCGACAGCTGCACGTTTGGGCAGTCTCATCATGAGTCCCCCTCATCTCATGCCGCCCCTAGTTGACGCTAGATCCTCAGAGCAGCAACGACAAGGGTTCCCCTTGACCACTACGCCCAGCCGAGCGAGGATCTTTGTGCATTGTGTTGGGTGATCCGCGCCTGCGCGGTGCATTTTGATGTACCTCGGGGGGCGGTGCGTTATTGGACCGACACCAGCGACGCGAAGAGTGGTCGCCGACCACGGAGAGGGGGTTGGCATCACATCTGCCGACGAGTCTGGGAGGGAGTCCATGCGTACACGTTTACGTTTGCCAATCCTGATCGCTGGCGTGGTGGCGCTCGTGATGGGCGGTGCGTCACCAGCCGGCGCCGACCACGGAACACGACCGAGCACGCCGAACGTCCATGCCAAAGGCCACAGCCCCCAGCCGGCCACCTTCTTCGGTGAGCCGGACGGGGCGCGGCAGATCAGCTCGGACATCGCCTTCTGGGGCCGGACGGCGTACCAGGGCAACTACGACGGCTTCCGGGTCATCGACATCTCCGATCCCGACGACCCGGTGGAGATCTCGCACCCGTCCTGCAACGGGGACCAGGGCGACATCGTCGTCTGGGACACGATCCTCGTTCGCGCCTGGAACTCCAAGAAGGCCGAGGACCGGCTGTGCGACGGCCAGGTCGTCCCCGCCGGCTTCGAGGGCGTGCACGTCTTCGACGTCAGCGACCCGAGCGCCCCTGCGCTGGTCGGCTCGGTCGAGCTGCCCTGTGGGTCCCACACGCTGACGGCCGCCGGGATCTCCGCCGGCAACCTCATCGTCTACAGCAACAACTCCAGCAGCGGGGGCTGCGTCGACGGCACCCGGGCCAACGACGATCCTGTCGGCGACTTCATGGACGTGATGGCCGTGCCGCTGGCGGACCCCGCCGGCGCCAGCCTCATCCACCGGGAGCCGTTGGCCGGGCCCACCACCGACGTGCGCACCGGCTGCCACGACGCCGCGGTGATCCTGGGCGATGTCAACAAGGCCGCCTGCGCCAGCGCCGACACGATCAACGTGTGGGACGTCGGCGACAACGCCACGCCCGGCGGGAGCCCCGAGGACCCCGAGCTCCTGTTCACCATCTTCGAGCCCGGCGTCGGCGAGGCCGGCACCAACGGCCGCTGGCACTCCGCCGGGTTCACCTGGGACGGCGAGGTCCTGGTGGCCGGATGGGAGCCCGGGGGTGGCGCCGCGGCCGAGTGCGAGGCCGACGACCCCGACATCGACAAGAGCATGTTCTTCTACGACGCCACCACCGGCGACAAGCTCGGCACGTGGGTCCTCCCGCGGCCGCAGGGCGCCGACGAGAACTGCACGATCCACAACTACAACATCGTGCCGCTCCGCAGCGGCCGCTATGTCGCCGTCAGCGGCAACTACCAGGCCGGCACCTGGGCCACCGACTTCACCGACCCGGCCAACCCGGTCACCGTCGGCTGGTCCGACCCGCCGCCGCTCGGGCAGGTCGTCAACCCCGACGGCGAGCTGGTCAACGAGCTCGGC
>DASQUY010000626.1:0-2479 GCA_035641055.1 Acidimicrobiales bacterium
TCCATGATCTCGTCGGGCACGTGCCGGGGTGAGCAGCGCTGCCGGATCGTGGCCTTGATCCGGGCCGTCAGGTCGTCGTCGAGGACGGACCCCTCGGCCAGGACGACGAACAGCGGCATGTAGTAGCGGCCGTCGGGGAACTCGGCTCCGATGACGAGGCTCTCGGCGATCTCGGGGAGTTCCTCCACTGCGGCGTAGATGTCGGCGCTGCCCATCCGCACGCCGTGCCGGTTGAGCGTCGAGTCCGACCGCCCGTGGACGATCGCCGTCCCCCGACTGGTGATCGTGATGAAGTCGCCGTGGCGCCACACCCCGGGAAAGGTGTCGAAGTAGGCGTCGTGGTACCGGCGGCCGTCAGGGTCACCCCAGAAGTACAGCGGCATCGACGGCATCGCGGCGGTGACGACCAGCTCGCCGACCTCGTCGACGAGCGGCTTTCCGTCGTCGCTCCACGCCTCGACCCGGGTGCCGAGCAGGCGGCACTGCATCTCGCCGGCGACGACCGGCTTCAGCGGGCACCCCCCGACGTAGGCTCCGGCGACGTCCGTCCCGCCGCTCGGAGCGTCGAGCCACACGTCGGCCTTGACCGCGTCGTAGACCCAGTGCCAGGCGTCGACGGGCAACGGCGAGCCGGTCGACATGATGCAGCGGACCGCCGACAGGTCGTGGGTCGTGCCGGGCCGCAGGCCCGCCTTCTGACAGGCGGTGACGTACCCGGCGGACAGGCCGAGATGGGTGGCGCCGGTCTGCGCCGCCACGCGCCAGACGGCGTCCTTGGCGGGCCACGCCGGGCTGCCGTCGTAGAGGACGGCAGTGGCGCCGGTGAGGAGGGATCCGACGATGACGTTCCAGACCACCCAGGCGGTGGTCGTGTACCAGAAGAACCGGTCGCCGGGCCGGACGTCGTTGTGGAGACCGAGCCACTTGAGATGCTCGAGGATGATGCCGCCGTGGCCGTGCACGATGCCCTTCGGCAGGCCGGTCGTGCCCGACGAGTACAGGATCCACAGCGGATGGTCGAAGGGGACCGGTTCGAAGGCGAGCTCGGCGTCCGGCGCGACGGCGTCGCCCCACCGCAACCATCCGGACGGGACCGGCTCGTCACCGAAGAGATGCCCGACGCTGACGACCTGGCGCACCGACGCCAGCGCGGCGGCGATCTCGGTGGCCTCCGCTCGCCGGTCGACCCGTTTCCCCGCCCAGTGGTACCCGTCGGTCACCAGCAGGACCACCGGCTCGATCTGGGCGAAGCGGTCGATGACGCTCTGGGTCCCGTAATCCGGGGCGACACAGGACCACACCGCTCCGACACTGGCCGCCGCCAGCAGGCCGACCACCGCCTCGGGAATGTTCGGCAGGTAGGCACCCACCCGGTCGCCAGGCTTGACGCCCCACGCCCGGAGGCTGGCCGCCAAACCGGCCACCGAACGGCGCAACTCGGTCCACGACACCTCGACCGGGTCGCGGCCCTCGGCCGTGACGACGAGCGCGGCCCGCTGCGGGTTCGCCTGGGTGAAGACCTGCTCGGCGTAGTTCAGGCGGACGCCCGGAAACCACGTCGCCCCCGGCATCGACCGGTCGGCCAGCACCGTCTCGGGGTGGGATGTCGACCGGACGCCGAAGAAGTCCCACAGCGCCGCCCAGAACTCCTCGGGATGCTCGACCGACCACGTCCAGAGCTGCTCGTAGTCCGCGGCATCGAGGCGCCCGCCGTCGGACAGCCAGGCGATGAACCGGGCCATCGCCGAGTCGGCTGCGCCGGGCATGCGCTCGAGCAGCACTGCTGCGTTCCCCCCACCAACCATTGCCCAACCCTAAGGTAATATGTTATAACAGTCAAGGTCGAACGCGCCATCGAGTGTTATTCGTTATATTCCGCACGCCTTCACAGCCGAACCCCGGGAGCCGTCGTGGCGAGTGGTATGCCCTCCGAGACCTTCGTCCGTCCCGTCGTCCCGAGATCCGTGGTCGACGAGGTGACCGACGAGCTCGCCCGCTCCATCCGGTCGGGGTCGCTCCGCCCCGGACAGGAGTTCTCGCTCCGGGCGATCGCCGCCCAGCTCGGGGTCAGCTTCATTCCGGTCCGCGAGGCCCTTCACCGCCTTGAGGGACGGGGGCTGGTCGTGACGAGACGCAACCGCAGCGCGATCGTGGCGCCCCTCGATCCCGGCGAGCTCCATGCCATCTATCGCCTGCGCCGCCAGATCGAGCCGGATCTGGCGGCGGCGTCGTGCAAGCTGCTGAGCGACGACGACTATGCCCGGCTCGAGCGCCTGCTCGACATGTTCGCCGACGAGTCGCTCGGCATCGACGACATCTACGACGCCCACCACTTCTTCCACACCGAACTGCTCCGGCCGGCGGCCAGCAGTTGGGACCTGCGGATCCTCGAGACGCTGTGGCGGGCGGCGGAGCGTTACGTGCGCTTCGCCTTCGGCCGTCTCGATCCCGACCCGGCCGAGCACCGCCGGCGGGCGGC
>DASQUY010000627.1:0-12338 GCA_035641055.1 Acidimicrobiales bacterium
CGGCGACGGCTCGCTGTAGCCCACCGGGTACCCACACGTACACGATCTGGCCTGATAGGTGTGAGGCTCGTCAGCAGGTGGCTGAGACGTTCGACCTCAACCTTTCCGAGCTCGTCACCGAGGCCCTCGCGGTGCGCTACAAGCTCGACCTCGACGCCAACAGGTAACAGCGGGCCATCGCTCCCACCGAGCCTTCGGCAGAGCTTCGCGAGATTCTGACCGAGTTGCTCCAATAGGAATCCAGCTAACCTCGCCGCTGGCCCCCGAGGGAGCACACGAAAGGCCACGCGCGAGCGGACCGGAACCGATCCGGGATCGAGTCCCGGTCCGCATGCCTTGACGGGAGCCATCGCGTTTTCCACCGCTGCATTGCACATATGTGGGGCATGCCCGAGCCGAGCCGCGCCACGATCGGCCTCGGCCGGCCCCGACTACTCGACATCGACGCCGTCGCCGAGCACCTCGCCGTCACACCTCGTCACATTCGACGGCTCGTCGCAGAACGCCGCATTCCGTACCTCAAGGTCGGCCGCTTCATCCGGTTCGACCCAGCTGAGATCGAATCCTGGCTCGACGGCGCCCGTCGGCCAGAGCGCGACTCCGCCGTGCGCTGGAGCACCGGAGGTGAGTAAGGGTCAGCCATCGCCCGCGAGCCGAGTCCGGTGGTCGTCCAGCCTCCGGGGCACCGTGCCGTGCCATCCGCGTGCCATAACCAGCCGGCAAGAGGGGTCCGGAGTGGGTTCGGACGGGCAACAACGGTCAATGGCCTTTCTCAGCAGAACACCTGGTCAGACCTACCGCAGCATGCGGACCAGCGTCTGCGGCGACTTGCAGCACGAGCGCGACCATGATCTCCCACACGTCGCTGTCCTCGAGGAGGGGTGTGAGGGGGCCGTAGCGCGCCAGGTTCCGGAAGGCCCGCTCGGCGACCTGTACGGGGTCGGCGAGGGCGAACGGCCGACGCCCCCGGCGGTGGTCGTCGTCCCAGCGCTCCACCTCCTCGGTGATGAGGGCCCGGAGCTTGGCCTCCCCCGCCGACGAGGACATCTCCAACGAGATGTCCTTCGCCCGCTCCTGCACCCGGCGCTCGATCTCGACCAGCGGCGACCGCGGGTCGGCGATCACGGCGCGCTCTCCGCCTCGTCGGCGTCCCAGCTCCCGAGCGAGCCCGGCAGAACCGTGACCGGCTCCGGCGCAGCCGGCGACGCCGCCGGCAGCTCGGGAACACGTTCCAGCAGGGCGCGCACGGCGCCGGTGACGGGGCGGACGATCGGGGGCGGTGGCGGGGCGCCGTCTCGCAGCAGATCGTCGAGCCGCCGCCGCTCGGGGACGAACACCGGCGTCGACCCCAGACTGGTCCCCGGACAGGCGGAGGCCAACAGGCGGGCCAGCGCGCCGGCCACCTCGGCCCGCGGGCGTGGTCCCCGGGGTGCCCGGTTGATGACCGGCACGATCCGGGCACCGGCGACACCGAGCTCGACCACGTCGCGCAGGACCCGCAGCTGCGCGTGCAGGCCGGTGAGGCCCGGCAGCCCCACGACCAGGACCACCTCGGCGTCACGCAACACGCTCCGGGCGAGGAGGTTGCGGTCCTCGACGTCGATCGAGCCGCATTCGGCCTCGCCCTCGACATCGGCGTCGACCTCGCTCAGCACGATGCGGTAGGCGCGCCGCAGGCCGTCGAGCGCCGCCGCCACCGCCCGGGGCCGCAAGGCGGTCCAGTCGCGGTGGCGCCGCAGGCCCAGCAGGACGTCGTAGCCGCGCCGCGGCACCGAGTAGCACAGGGCTCGCACGTCGGAGGGCTCCAGGGTCCCGCCCCGGTGGCCCTCGACCAGCTCGACGACACCGGGCACCACGTCGCCGGCGTCGTGCAAGAGTGCCTGCTGGCCGTCGAGCGCCAGGTCGGCCAACACGACCAGCCCCCGGTCACGGGGATCGGCCGCCAAGCCCACGGCGAGGGCCATCGCCAGCGTCGACCGACCGACGCCGCCGGACCCGATGACGGCCACGCTCCGACCCCGAAAGTGCGCCGGCGTGGAGGGCGCGCCACCGTCGGCAACGATCGCGGGGTCGTCGAGGTCGTCGCTGCGGGCGATGGGCCGCGCCACGGCGCGCAACGCGTCCAGCAGGAGCTGGCGCTCGAGGGCGGCCGGCAGGACGGCGGCCACGCCGAGGCTCCGCCAGGCCCGCGCCGATCGCCCGTCGTCCACGGCGATCACCGCGCAGCCCTGTCGGTCGGCCAGCCCGACGAGGTCGCGGTCGAGCGCCGGGTGACCGCCGTCGATGAGCAGCGCCGAGAACGGTCGTCCCGACCGCAGGCGTGCCGACAGCTCCTCACCGGAGACCACCTTGACGAAGTCGACCGGCAGCGCCGCCGAGGTCGACCAGCGCGCCACCTCGGCGAACCAGGCGGCGCGGGCCCGGGCCAGACCCAGCACCACGTAGCGGTCGGTGCTCACCGCGCCACCCTCACGGCGAGACGGGCGGCCCGGCCGGACCAGCCTGGTGCGTGCTGCGAACGAGCGTGACCTCCCCCTCCCGCACCGCGTGGATCAGCGCCTCCGGCAGGGCGGGGTCGGTGATCGCCAGCGTGATCGTGAGCTCGGTCGTCGCGCCGAAGCCGCCGGCGCCCGTCTCGCCCACGGCGATGATGGGCATGGCCGCCGCGACCACGCGGGTGCGCTCCTCGTCCGTGACGAAGACGTCGACGAGGTCGCCGCTGCCCAGGCGCCCGTCCACCGCCCGGTCCCGGGCGATCGAGAACGACAGCTCGGCGGCACCCGAGCCCTGGCCCCGATCACTCACCTGCGCGGACTGCAGCAGCTCGCCCTCGCCGATGGGTCCGAGCGCCACGCGCCCGTCGAGCTCGGCGGCGTCGGTGAACGCAGCGGCCGACAGCCCCGCCGGCAGGGACATGGGCTCGAGCCGAACGTCGGCGGCACTGAGCGCGTCGCCGGGGCCGATCGTCCGGGCCGCGACGGCGTAGGTCTGGTCGGCGCCGGCCGACGCCTGCTGCCACGCCGCGAACGTCAGGACGCCCGCCAACGCGATCAGCAGTCCGCCGACGATGGCCCGGGAACCGGGCAGGCCCGGCCGGCGTTCGATCGTGCGCTGCGCCACCGTGCCGGGCGCCGCGGCGTTCACGCCGCTGCCCGGTCGCGTCGTCACCACCCCCTGGTCACCCCCAGCAAAATGCCCTCACACAGTGTTGATGCCGTGTTGATTGCTGCGTTGATGCTGCCCGCTCAATACGCTCACGGCGCGTGAGCGAGCCACTACATGCTAGCGCCGGAGCCGGGCGACGGGGAGAATTAGACCGAAAGATGCCCAAACACCACGCGAGGGTGTAAAGTGGCCGCCATGAACACCAACGAGACCGACTGGCTCTCGACCCAGGAGGCGGCACGCCGTCTCGGCATCACGCCGCGCACGCTGTATCGCTTCATCGACCATGGCGACCTTCCCGCCTACCGCTTTGGTCGGGTCATACGGCTTCGTGCTCACGAGGTCGAGGACTTCATTGGCCGCTCCCGCATCCAACCCGGCGAGCTCGAGCACCTCTACCCCGAGCCCGTCACCCGCAGCGACGACGAGTGATCGAACGGCGGTGGTTTGGGGGCCATGACACCCTCAGGGTCCACCGCACGTTCGCGAGCGCTACCGCTCGAGCACGACCTCGGTGATCGCGCCGAGCGGTACGTACGTCGTGCTGCGCGGGTCGCCCTCCGGGCGCACGAGCACGACGTCTTGGCCGACCGAGCGGAGCTCCCCCGCGACGGCGTCCGACCCGTCGCCCACGACCAGCACCACCGATGTGCGCTCGGCCGCCAGGCGGGTCAGCACTTCGCTCCACGACAGCGAGGTCCTCACCGAGCGGTCGCCGACGCTCGGCACCGCACCCGGGCCGGCCCGCACCGACGTCACGGCGCCCAGCCGCAGCATGGCGTCGACAGCCGCCGTCCGCAGGGCCACGAAGTCGCGACCCACGGCCCGCACGTCGCCCCGGTAGCGGCGCCCGCTCCGCGCGTGCACCGCGACCGGGTTGCCACGCTCCGCCAGGTCGGCCAACACCCCCGCCAGGCGGCCTTCCTCCTCGGCCTGCTGGCGCAGCCAGCGCTCGCGGGTGCGCCGCCGCGCCGCCTCGTCGACCCGCGCCTCGGCCGCCCACCGCTCGAGCCGACCGCCGAGGCCGTCCCCCAGGAAGCCCGCCCCCAACGTCGGCTCGAGGCCCACCTTCCGCTCGCCGGGCTGCTTCGGCCGCCCACTGTCCATGGGCGGGGCACGCTACTCGCCGCCCGCGGCGCAACCGCGACTTCGGGTGACGAAGCCCGTCGACATCCGTCGATATCCACGGATCACGTCACCAGAACCGGGACACCGCACGGCGTCCCGGCGGCGTAGGCTGGCCTTCCCGTGGCCACCACGCAGGTCAAGATCTCCGTCCCCGGCAACCACCTCATGGCCGACCTCCTCGGCCAGCGTGACGAGTTGTTGCGTCTCATCGAGTCGGCCTTCGAGGATGTCGAGATCCACGTGCGTGGCAACGAGATCGCCATCGAGGGGGCCGAGGCGGATCGGGTCGGCCACCTCTTCGAGGAGCTGGTGCTGCTGCTCGAGCGGGGCCAGCGGTTGGAGCCGACGAGCGTCGTCCGCACCATCGACATGGTTCGGGCCGACGAGCGGCCCTCCGAGGTGCTGACCGCCGAAGTCTTGCGCTCGGCTCGGGGCCGCTCCGTCCGCCCCAAGTCGGCGGGCCAGAAGCGCTACGTCGACGCCATCCGCGACAACGTCATCACGTTCGGCATAGGCCCGGCCGGCACCGGCAAGTCCTGGCTGGCGGTCGCCATGGCCGTCCAGGCCCTGCAGGCCCGGCAGGTCGACCGCATCATCCTCACCCGACCGGCCGTCGAGGCAGGGGAACGGCTGGGGTTCCTCCCCGGCGACGTCGCCGCCAAGATCGACCCCTACCTCCGGCCCCTCTACGACGCGCTGTTCGACATGGTCGAGCCCGAGGGCGCCCAGCGTCTCCTCGAGCGGGGCACGGTCGAGGTCGCGCCGTTGGCATTCATGCGGGGCCGCACCCTCAACGCCAGCTTCATCATCCTCGACGAAGCCCAGAACGCCACGCCGGAGCAGATGAAGATGTTCCTCACTCGCATCGGGTTCGGCTCCAAGGTCGTGGTCACCGCCGACATGACCCAGATCGACCTGCCCACCGGCCGGAGCGGGATGACCGGCATGGCCCGGACGCTGGCCGGGATCGACGGGTTGACGTTCGTCGAGCTGACGTCCCGCGACGTCGTGCGGCACCGGATCGTGCAGGACATCGTCGACGCCTACGAGCGGGCGGAGACGACGATGTCGCCCGATGGCCGCCCAAGCGACGGAACCGGGCCCGCCTCCCGCGACCCCCGATGAGCCAGCCACCCGGGGGCGGCGCCAGGCCCGGCCCGACCCGCCCCCCACCCGCGCCCCGCCGTCACGGACCCGAGGGCGACGTCCAGGTCTTCGGCGCCGATGAGCAGGACGCGGCGCCGGTCGACGTCGAACGCTGGGTGGGACTGGCGCGGGACGTGCTCGTGGCCGAGGGGGTGACCGGCGACGCCGAGCTGTTCCTCCTGTTCGTCGACGAGCCCACGATCACCGGGCTCAACCGGCGCTTCATGGAGGCCGACGGTCCGACCGACGTGCTCGCCTTCCCCATCGACGACCCGGTGGAGGCCGGCCGCTGGCCCGACGCGGGCACGGCCGGCCCGGATCGGGACGAGCCGGAGCCCGCCGACCTGCCGCTGCTCCTCGGAGATGTGTTGGTGTGCCCGGCCGTGGCCGAGAGGCAGGCGCCCGATCACACCGGCAGCTACCACGACGAGCTGGCGTTGCTCGTCGTCCACGGCGTGCTGCACGTGCTGGGCCATGACCACGCCCGGCCCGACGAGGCCGCGGTGATGCAGGCCCGGGAACGCGACCTGCTCGAGCGGTTCCATCACCGGGGGTGAGGAACCCGGTGGGACCGGACCCGATGTCGGTCATGGCCGCCGGCCTCACCACCGCCCACCGGTGGATGCTGGTCGCGGTCGGCGCGCTGCTGGTGGCGGTGGGGCTGCTGGCGGCGGCCGAGACAGCGCTCGCCCGCATGACGCCGACGCGTGCCCAAGCGCTCGCCTCCGAGGAGCGCCGCGGATCGGCCGCGCTGGCGGCGCTGGTGGATCGGCCCGAACGGTTCGTGAACCCGCTGCTGTTGGCGCTGCTGATCTGCCAACTCGTGCAGGCGACCCTCGTGGGCATCGTCGCCGACCGCCTGTGGGGAGGCGAGGGCGTGGCAGGCGCCATCGCCCTCGACATCGTCGTGGTGTTCGTCGTCATGGTCTTCGGCCGCACCTGGGCGGTGCTCAACCCCGACCGCGCCGCGCTCGCGGCCGCCCGTCCCGCCGGGGCACTGGTGCGATTCCCACCCCTCCGCCTCGCCGCCCGCACCCTCGTCGGCCTGGCCGACCTGTTGCCGCCCGGTACGCGCCCGCCGCGGGGCACCTACGTCTCGGAGGAGGAGCTGCTGGCGGTCGCCGAGCTCGGGGTCGAGGAGGGCGTGATCGAGGAGCACGAGCGGGCCCTCATCGCCTCGATCATCGAGTTCGGCGACACCGTGGTCCGGGAGGTGATGGTGCCCAGGCCCGACATGGTGACGGTCGGCGGGGATTTCCGGGTCGCCGACGTGATGGAGGTCGTGCTGCTCAACGGCTACAGCCGTCTCCCGGTGTGCGGTGACGGGATCGACGACGTGGTCGGCATCGCCTATGCCAAGGACCTCATGAGCGCCGAGCGCGACGGAAAGGAGGACGAGCCGGTGGCGGCGCTGGCCCGGCCCGCCCGCTTCGTGCCGGAGACCAAGCGGGTGCCCGAGATGCTACGGCAGATGCAGCGCGAGAAGTTCCACATGGCGATCGTGGTCGACGAGTACGGCGGGACCGCGGGGCTCGTCACGCTGGAGGACCTGATCGAGGAGCTGGTCGGCGAGATCGTCGACGAGTTCGATGTGGAGGACCCGCTGGTCGAACCAGTCGCCGGCGGCGGCGTGCGCGTCGACGCCCGCACGCCGCTCGACGAGGTCAGCGACCTGCTGCAGGCGCGCCTGCCCGCAGGTGACTGGGACACGATCGGCGGCCTGCTCTACCACCGCCTCGGGCACGTGCCCGTCGAGGGGGAGTCGGTGGACGTCGTCGGCTGGCAGCTGACGGCACAGCGCGTGCAGGGCCGGCGGATCGGGCGCGTGCGCATCACCCCGGCGCGTGCGGACGCCGAGCACCCGGACGATGTCCCCCCGAGAGGTGGCCGCCCCAGCGACCATCTGGAGGAGGGAAACGCGAGGTGAGCGAGCTGGTGCCTCGGCGGGGCGGCGACGGCGGGCAGGTGGGCGGCATCGAGGTCCTGCCGTTCGGCCTACTCGTGTTCGTGGTGGGGGCGCTGTTGGCTGCCAATGCCTGGGCGGTGGTGGACGCCAAGCTCGCCGTCGACGCCGCCGCCCGCCAGGCGACACGGCGTTTCGTGGAGGCCGACGTCCCGGCGGTCGGTGCGTACGGCGAGGCCGAGGCCGAGGCCCGCCGCTCGGGCTACGAGACCCTCGTCGCCCGCGGGCGGGACCGTCACCGTTCCACCGTGGAGCTCGCCGGCCTGGTGTCCCCGGAGGGCCAGCGTGGCTACACACGCTGCGCGCGTGCCACGTTCACCGCCAGCTACGAGGTGCCGGTGCTGACGCTGCCGTGGATCGGCGGTTTCGGTGCCGGGCTCGACGTCACCGGCACCCACAGCGAGCTGATCGATCCCTACCGCGACGGGGTCCCCGGCAGCGCAGAGGCCTGCTCGTGAGCCGGCTTCGCCCGCCCGCTCCCCTCCGCTCGTTGGCTCGCCTTCGGCTCGCCGCCGAGCGGTCGCCGCTTCGCGGCGAAAGCCGCGCTGTGTTCCTGGCTCGCTCGCACTCCGTGCTCGCTCGCGTGGTCCTGTCGCCTCCGGTGCGGGGCCTACCGCCCTCGGCGCCAAGCGCCTCGAGCGGCCCCGCATCCTCAGCGCCACCCGTTCGCTACCCGCCCTCCGCCGGGAACGAAGAAGCGGCCTCGGCCTTCGGCCGAGTCGTTCATGACCGGGGCAGCGCCCTGATGCTCATGCCGGCCGGGCTGCTCATCGTGCTGATGCTCGCCTCGGTCGCCGTCGACATGTCGCTCGTCCACCTGCGCAAGCGGCAGGCCTTCGACCTGGTCGCCGCCGCGGCCAACGACGCCGTCGCCGTTGGGGCGGACCAGGCCCGGCTGCGAGCCGGTGACTACGTCCTGGACCCCGAGGCGACTCGGGTCGCGGTCCAGCGGGCGGTGGCGGCCAGTGAGCTGGCACCCCATGTCGTCGGCCCACCCTCGGTGACGCTCACCGGCAACAGCGTCCGGGTCGAGGTCGCGGTCGAGGCCGACTACGTCTTCGCCGACGCCGTGCCGGGCGCCCCAGGCGGCACGGTGGTCACCGCCAGCGCCTCGGCCACCGCGGTCCCGGGCCCTTCACCCTGAATCTTCCCGGCATCTCTTGACAACTTTCAGTATTGTTCAGCATGCTTCCGCTGATGAGCATGCACGTGAAGGTGTCGCTCGACGGCGAGGGCCCGGTTGTGGTGAAGACCGCCACCGGCGACGACGACCGCACCCGGCTGCGGCTGGAGGGCGAGCGACTGGCGCAGGCACGCCATCCGGGGCTCGTCTCCGTCGTCCTCGCCCGCAACGGTGAGGAGGCCGAGCTCCGGACGCGCTACGCCGGCGATCCGGTGTCCCACTGGACGGGTCCCGTCGCCTCCATCGCCGGGCTCGGCGCGGCGGTGGCGGCCACCCTCGGCGACCTCCACGAGATCGGCGTGGTTCACGGCCGCCTCGACAGCACCCACATCCTCGTCGGTCCCGACGGCCGTCCGCGGCTCTGTGGGCTGTCTCATCCCGGGGGACCCGCGGCGCCGGCCGACGACGTCGCCGCGCTCGGCCGGGTTCTCGCGGAGCTGCTGGAGCGGGCTCCCGCCGAGCGCCGTGGTCCGCGGCGCTGGCCGCGGACCGACGCCGCCGGCCGCCGGGCCCTGGAGCGGGTGATCGCCCGGGCGCTCGACCCACTGCCCAGCCGGCGACCCCACGCCCGGCTGCTGGCGAGCTCGATCCTCGACGCCGTCCCCGCCGCCGAGCTTCCCGCCCCACCGGCCTCGCCGGGCGCGGGCGACGAGACCGGCGAGGGCGAGCCGACCGGCGGAGGCGAGCCAACCGGCGAGGGCGGCGACGACCTGCTCGACGTCGTACTCACGCACGAGATGTCCGACGACGAGCGGTGGGCCGAGGCGTGCGGGGACGCTCCGGCCGGCCGGCGTGCGTCCCGGGTGGGGCTGGCCGCGCTCACGATCCTGATGGCTGCGGCCGTGGCAGTGGCAGTCGTGGTCAGCGACTGGGGCCGGGCACCCGGGTCGGCCGCCCCCGCGGAGCAGCCGCCGGAGCCGGCGCTGGCGCCCGGCTGTGCCGCCGTGAAGGCGCCGGCCGCCGACGTCGACGGTGACGGTTGCGCGGAGGCCCTGACCATCGACGGCGCCACGATCACGGCGGGCACCGCCCGCTGGACGCTCGGGAAACCCGGCGACGTCGTGACGGTCGGCGACTGGGCTTGCGACGGCCGCGGGGCCCCGGCACTGCTGCGACCGGCGACCGGCGATGTCTTCGTGTTCCCCACGTGGGCGGAGGCGGGCCAGCCGCTGACCGTCGAGGCTCATGACCGGCTACCGGGCGCCGTGGCCATCCGGTCCCAGCCGGGCGACGACGGCTGCGACCGCCTGGCAGTGGAGCTGGCGTCCGGTGCCACGACCGTCGTGGCGGTGTCTCGCCCGTGAGGCGCGGGCGCGGGGCGCGCTGGGGCCTCCTGTTGTGGGCGGCAGGCTTGGCGGTCGGGCTGGCGGCGCTCCATGTCGTGGGCTCCGGCTCCCTCGGCGTGCCGTTGGGCTCGGCCGAGGGGTTCTCCGAGTGGGTCGACCGCGCGCCGCCCGCGGTGATGGCTGCGGCGCTCGTGCGGCTGGCCGCCCTCGCCACCGGCTGGTACCTGGCGGCGTGCATGCTGCTCCTGGCGATCACCCCGTCACAGGGATGTCGCCGCTGGGCGGCAACGATGGCCCGCGTCAGCCCGGCGTTCGTGCGTCGCATCGCGACGGGGGCCGGAAGCATGGGTTTGGCGGCCGGCACGCTGGTGGCCGGGGTACCGGCGGCATCGACCGTCGGCGCCCTCGGTGCCCCGACCGCCGCTTCCGCGGACCCGGCCCAAGAGCCGCCAGGGCGGGCACCAACCGCCACCATGACCCGGTCCGACCCCCCAACGGCCACGATGCGCCGAGGCGACGTTGCGGCCACCACCACGACTTCGCCCGAGCCGCCGGACAGGCCGGCCGGAACCCCGGAGTCGCCCGCTGCCCCGCCCGCGGCAGCCGCGCCGGTCGAGCCCTCGTCGTGGATCGTGGAGCCCGGCGACTCGTTCTGGTCGATCGCGGCCGAGACCGTGGCGGAGCGCGGAGAGGTCTCGGCGAGCGATCGGCGGGTGGCCCGCTACTGGCGGCGACTCATCGAGGCCAACCGGCAGCGCCTGGTCGATCCCGCCAACCCCGATCTCCTCGTGCCCGGTCAGGAGCTGATCGTGCCGACATAGCCGGAACTTGCGGTGGTTAGGGACGCTATGACGTCCTTAAGCACCGCAAGTTCGGCTATTCCTGCAGCCAGCGGGCAGTCACGGCGTCGAAGCGCCGGTCGCGGTCGCCCGGCGTGGCGCTCGCCAGCGCCCGAGGCACCGCCTCGTCGAGCGCAGCCTCGCCGTCGCCGATCACCTCGTCGACCACCCCGAGCTCGGCCATGTCCCACGACGTGAGCCGCAGGTGGCCGGCGACCTCGGCGGCCCGGCCGGCATCCCGCTCGAGGATCGCCGCCGCGCTCTCGGGGGCGATCACCGAGAAGATGGCGTGCTCGCACATCAACAGGCGGTCCGTGTAGCTGAGCGCCAGCGCGCCCCCGCTTCCCCCTTCGCCGACGCACACCGACACCGTGGGCGTCGGGCACGCCCCGAGCACCGCGAACGTGCGGGCGATCTCGGCGGCGACACCGTCGGTCTCGGCTGCCGGGGAGGGGTCGGCGCCGGGGGTGTCGACGAGCGTGATCATGGGCAACCCCAGCCGTCCCGCCAGCCGCACCGCCCGTTGGGCCAGCCGGAAGCCGGCGGGCGACGGGCGCCCGACGCCGCAGTAGCGGTCGGTCGCGACCACCACGGCACGCTGCCCCGTCGTGAGCCGCGCCAAGCCGGCGCGCACCGTCGGGTCGCCGCCGCGCAGCTCGACCCACGAGGTGCACAGCCGAGCGGCCCGGTCGATGCCGCTCGGCCGCCCGACGGCCCGGGCGCGCAGCACCTCCCGCCAGGCGGGAGACGGAGTTCCCTGTTCGACATGGTCGCCCTGGCGACCATCGCGAGGAGCGACGAACTGGGGGAGCGGGCGGGCGGGCAGAGGCCGGTCGACGATGCCGAGGGCGGCCTCGACCCAGGCGGTGACCTCCGCAGCCTCGAGACGGGCATCCACGAGCCCGTGGTCGTGCACCGACTCGGCGGTGTGCGACGTCGCCGGGAGGGCGACACCCAGCGTCCCCTCGGCCACCCGGGGGCCGGCGAACCCCACCACCGCCCCCGCCACGACCGCCCGGAGGTCGACGAGCGAGGCGTACGACGCCAGCACGCCGCCGGTGGTCGGCGACCCGTACACGGCCAACGAGAGCAGCCCGGCGTCGGCGTGCCGGCGGGCGGCGCCCGCGGTCCGCGCCAGCTGCACCAGGGCCACCATCCCCTCCTGCAGGCGGGCGCCGCCAGTGCGGGTGAGCACGACCATGGGCAGCCGCAGTTCGCAGGCGCGGTCGTAGGCGCGCACGACCTTCTCGCCGGCCGCCGCACCCATGCTGCCGCCCAGCACCTCGAACCTGCCCTCGACGAAGGCGTAGTGCTCGGTCCGGCCGGTGCGCACCGACTCCCCCGACTCGGCGAGGGCGCGCCGTCGCTCGTCGTAGCCCGGGAAGTCGAGGGGGTCGCCGGCAACGAGGCCGGCGTCCCACTCCTCCGTGACGGGGTGGAAGGGCATGGGGACGGTCAGCGCAGGCGCAGAGCCACGTCGTTGGCGAGCAGCCGGCCCCGCACGGTCAGCACCGCCCGGTCCCCCTGCACGGTGAGGAGGTCGTCCAGCTCGTGGAGCGGCAGCGCCGCCGCGGGCACGCCGACCCGGGTCCGCACCGCCAGCTGCAGCGCCTCGAGCCGGCGGGCGG
>DASQUY010000628.1:0-13646 GCA_035641055.1 Acidimicrobiales bacterium
CGGCAGGCGGCCCGACTCGCCCGGGGCTGGCCCCGGGCCGGGGTCAGGGCCGCCGGGGAGCGCGCCGCCGAACGCCTGGCTGCGGCGGTGCAGCCGTTCGCCCGTGGCATCATGGACGACCACCGCACCGCGGGGCGCCCGGTGGTCCTGGCCACCACGACGCCCGAGGACATGATCCGGCCGCTGGCCGAGCGGCTCGGGTTCGACGACGTCGTGGCCACCCGTTACGGCGTCGACGGCGAGGGACGCTACGACGGCACGATCGACGGCGAGTTCGTGTGGGGGCGCGGCAAGCTGCGCGCGGTGCGTGCCTGGGCGGAGGCCCACCACCTCGGCCTCGGTGAGAGCTGGGCCTACAGCGACAGCTACTACGACACCGCTCTGCTCGGCGCCGTCGGTCATCCGGTGGCCGTCAACCCCGATCCCCGGCTGTTGGGGGTGGCGCTCCTACGCCGCTGGCCGATCGTCCACCTGGATGTACCCGCCGGGGTGCCCAAGTTGCCCGTGGTGGGCGTCGAGCCGCAGCGGCTGGTGCAGGCCCTGGTGCGGCCCGAGCTGCTGCCGTGGGTCCGGTTCGAGATCGAGGGCATCGAGGGCATCCCCGCCACCGGTCCGGCGATCCTGGCGATGAACCACCGCAGCTACTTCGACCCGGTGGCCCTGGGGATCGCGCTCGCCCGCCGGGGGCGCACCGTGCGGTTCCTGGCCAAGCGCGAGGTCTGCGACGCCCCGGTGGTGGGCACGGTCGTGCGGGCGATGGGGGCGATCCGGGTCGACCGGTCGAGCCGGTCCGACCGGCCCCTCGTCGAGGCGGCCGTGGCGCTGGCCGGCGGGGAGCTGGTGGCGATCATGCCCCAGGGCACGATCCCGCGGGGCGACGCGTTCTTCGACCCGCAGCTGAAGGGCCGTCCCGGCGCCGCCCGCCTGGCCGCGGAGACGCGGGCGGCCGTCGTGCCCATCGGCGTGTGGGGTACCGAGCACGTGTGGCCGCGCTCGGAGCGCCTGCCGCGGATGTGGAACGTCGTGCACCCGCCGACCGTGAGCGTGCGCGTCGGCGAACCCGTGGAGCTCAAGTACCGCTCACCCCAGGCCGACACGCGCCGGATCATGGCGGCCGTCACCGGGCTGCTCCCGCCACCCTGACCTCGGGTGGTCAGCCCGGGGGCGGATGGCGGACCCAACGGCCGCGCCCCAGGCTCTTGGCCTCGCGCAGCGCCTCGTCGGCCCGGCTGATCACCATCTCGGGGGACTGGCCGCCGACCAGCTCGGCGAGACCGATGCTGGCCCCCAGCGTCACGGGCTCGCCCGCCGCCAGGGCGAGGCTGAGGGGCTGGCGGATGACGTCGAGCAGGCGGTCGGCCACCGCCTCGGCGTCCTCAGGACGGCCGAGCCGCTCGCACAGCACCGCGAACTCGTCACCCCCGACCCGGGCCACGAGGTCGCCCGGGCGGACCGCTCCGGCGAGGCGCCGCGCCACCTCCGCCACCACCCGGTCGCCCGCCGGGTGCCCGTGCCGCTCGTTCACGGGCTTCAGGCCGTTGAGATCGATGAACAGCACGGCCGAGCGGCCGGCGCCCGCCTTGGCGACGTCGTCCAGGCGGTCGAGGAAGGCCTTGCGGTTGGCCACGCCGGTGAGGGTGTCGTGGGTGGCCGCGTACTCCAGCGCCCGGTGGCTCCGGTCCCACTGGAGCGTGAGGCGCAGCAGCTGCCCGGTGCGCTCGACCGCCCGCCAGGTGAACGGGCTCGGCGTCCCCGCGAGCGCCCGCCAGATGACGAGAGCGGCCACCGGCGCGGGCTCACCGGTCACGGTCACCGGGTGCACCCAGCAGGACGCCAGGCCCCGGTCCCGCGCCCAGGGGCGGAGCGCGGGTGGCAGGTCGTCGGGCGAGGCCGCCCACACGTCCTCGCCCGTCGCGACGGCCCGGGCCCAGGGCGCGTCCTCCGCCGGCGGCAGCAGGTCGACGGCGCTGCCGGCCGCGATCCGGAACCGCGGCGCCCGCCAGCGGTCGCACACGGCCACCGAGCTGCTCGGGATGGCTTGCTCCATGGCGGCGCCGAGGTGCGTGAGCACGTCGTGCAGCTCGGCGTTCTCGGCTATGGCCTGCAGGGCGCGGTCGAGCGCCCGCTGATAGCCGGTCCGCTGGGCGAAGACGATGTGCCAGGGCAGCCCCGTCAGCTGGGCGGCGGCGGCGATGAGGTCGACGGGCGTCGACGAGCCGTCGCTCCGCAGGAGATCGGCCGCCACCCCCACGCCAGCGCGCGGATAGTCGCTCGGGACCTCGTTGAGCCCCGACAGCCCCTCGATCACATCGGGCAACGAGCCCGGGCTGATGAGCTCGTCCAGACTCCGGCTGACGACCTCGTCTGGCGTCCAGCCGAGTAGCGGCTCGATCGAGGCGCTGACCCATTCGAGCGTGCCATCCTGGCCGATCAGGCAGAAGGGGTTGACGGCCGAATCGGCGATGGTGCGAAACACCTCCGGCGAGGGGCCATGGGCCTCCACGAGCTCGATCCAGTTGCCGAACGGATCCTCGACGTGCGCCCGCCGGCGCCCGTCGACCGGCTCGGCGGGGCGGACGGGGACGTCGGCCGACGCGAGGCGCTCGGCGAGGGGGTCGAGGTCGTCGACCAGCAGTGCCGGGTGCGCCTTGCGGGCCGGCCGGAACGGCTCCTCGACCCCGAGGTGGAGCTGGACCGTCGTGGTCCGGAACCAGCACCCGCCCCTGTCGGCCAGCGGTGCCGGTTTGGGCTGGCGCTCGAACCCGAGCAGCGAGACGTAGAACCGCTCGGCCTCCGCCTCTGCCGCGGGCCCGGCCGGCATGGCGAGCTGGACGTGGTCGATCCCGAGGAGGGCTGGACGTCGGGTGGCGCCGCCCCGTGGCGTCATGCCTGGATCATGGCACGGACGAGCCCGCCGTGTGGGTACGCGGCCGGGATTCCACGGCTCGAACGAAAATCCCTCTATAGGGCCGGAAAATCCTCAAAGACGGCCTGGGGGTCGTCGGTGGACCCGTCGGATACCCCGCCGTCGCTGATGATCAGGTACGCCACGGCCAGGGTCAGGAGCACCACCACGACGATCAGCACGATCACGGGCAGCGCGGGTGGGCCGGCCTCCGGGGCGTCCGCCCCCTGCCGGCGTGGCCGGGAGGTCGCGGGGGTCGTCCCGGCGGTCTGCGGCTGGTGGCCCAGCCGCCGCGCCTGGCGCGCCCGGTCGAGGGCCGAGCCGGGCCTGGTCGACGAGCCGGCGGGGTACCCGGGAGCACGGCGCGCGGCTGTGGAGGGTGCGGACGCGCTCTCGGTGGCCGGCCCGGGCGGCGGGGACTCACGACGGAGCCGCGGTGGGCGCCGGAGGGGCTGGCTCCGTGGGCCGCTGTCGGGCGGCCGGTCGCTGGGCCGGTCGACGTCCGGACCGGGCCGGGCGTGGGGATGGGCGCCGTTGCGGCGCGCCCACGGGGCCGGCAGGTCGGGCGGAGTGCGGCTGAACAGGTCGACGAGGTCGGGCCGCTCCCCAGCGCCCGAGCCCTCGGGCGGGGGGTCCTCGGGCGGCAGCGGCTCGGTGTAAGAAGGCGGCGACGCGTCGGGTTCGAGCCGGGAGGGCCCGGCCCCGGGGGGCGGCGCCGGGGGCGCCGGCCGTTCGGCGGGCGCGAGCCGGCTCGCCGGCGTGGATCGGGGGGCGGGAGGCAGGAGCCTCGGGTCAGGCTGGCCGCCGCTCAGGTCGAGGACCACCGGCTCGGTGGCGGCGAGGCCAGCGCGGCGTTGGACGTCCTGCAGCGACCACGCCAGGTCCAGGGCTCGTTGGGGGCGCTTCGTCGGGGCGTCGGCCAAGGCGTCGCGCAGGGCGTTCTCGAGCCCGGCGGGCAGGTCGGGCCGCACGATCGGCGGCACCTCGATCTGCAGGATGCGTAGCAGCAGCGAGGCGTTGCTGTCGGTGATGTCGGCGGGCTTCTCGTGCGGGGCCCGCCCCGTGAGCAGGGCGTAGACCGTCGTCGCCAGGGAGTACACGTCCGACGCCGGGCTCACGGCGGTGCGCTCGAGCACCTCCGGAGGTGCGTGGTAGCGGACGGGGTTGTACAGCGCCCCGAGGCCGGGGAAGGTGGCGAACTCGGCCAGGCCGATGTCGGCCACCAGCGGCTCTCCCTGCGGGCCGACCACCAGACGAGCCGGGGACAGATCGCCGTGCACCACTCCGGCGCGGTGGGCGGTCTCGAGGGCCCCCGCCACCAGCACGCCGACCCGGAGGGCCTCCTCCACCGAGACGGGGCCGCGGGACCGCAGCCAGGTGTCGAGCGTCTCGGCCGGCTGCGGATCGGTGACCACCCAGGGCCGGCCCTCGGGGTCGAACCCCCAGTCGTGGACCGCCACCACGCTGGGGTGGGCCGCCAGCCGTTGAGCGGTGCGTGCCGCCGTGTCGAACCGGTCGCGGGCCCCGGCGTCGGGCGCGGTGGGGTAGACGGTGACCGTCACGCCGCGCTCCAGCCGCTCGCTGTGGGCGTGGTAGAGCGTCGCCGCGAGCCGTTGGCCGGCCGAGGTGAGGTCGCGGCAGTGGGGAATCGGTGGCGCAGGCGACCCAGCCATGACGGAGTGTGAATCTACCCCGCGCCCCGACCTACGGCCGCAAACGCACCGTCGGCCCGGCCTCGGGCCTCATCCCCTGGCCCGAGGCAATGGCTCACGGTCCCGACAACCTGAGGCATTGGCGAACGATTTTCGTTCGCCAATGCCTCCGGCTCGCCGGAACGTTCGGTATTGCCTCGCGGTGCCCCGGGGCTAGACGCTGACCACCCTTCCCGCCTGGCGGCCCTCGATGCGGCGAACCTCGTCCTTGGGGAGCACGTGCCACACGTGGTCGGCGGCGGTCGCCCAATCGTCGAGCAGCCGGGCCGTCCGGGGCGACCCGGTGAGCGCCGCGTGCCGCTCCACCAGCCACCGCACCTCCTCCAGGGCGGCGGCGTCCGGCCGGACGGCGTCCACGAGGTCGGGATTGAGCCGGGAGAGCAGCCGCTCGGCGTCACCGTCGAACACGAAGGCCTGCCCGCCGGTCATGCCCGCGCCCAGGTTCCAGCCGACGCTGCCGGTCACCACCACCGTCCCGCCGGTCATGTACTCGCAGCAGTGGTCGCCGGCGCTCTCGACCACGGCGACGGCCCCCGAGTTGCGGACCCCGAAGCGCTCGCCCACCCCTCCGGCGACGTAGAGCTCGCCTCCGGTGGCGCCGTAGAGACACGTGTTGCCGGCCAGGGTCGGCAGCTCGGATCGGTCGTTGGCGGGGGGACGGACGACGACCACACCGCCGCCCATGCCCTTGCCGAGGTAGTCGTTGGCCTCGCCCGTGAGGTCCAGCTCGACGCCGTGCGTGAGGAAGGCGGCGAAGCTCTGCCCGGCGGCGCCCGCCAGGCGCACGCGGGCCGTGCCGCGGGGCGGGAGCTCGCCGTACTCGAGGGCGATGGCGCCGGACAGGGCGGCCCCGATGGCACGGTCGGCGTTGCGGATGTCGTAGGCGAGGTCGACGTCCTCGCCGTCCCAGAGCGTCCGGAAGGCGTCGGCCAGAAGCTGATCGCCCAGCTCGGATCGGGGGTCCTGCAGCTCGACCCGCTCGACGAAGCGCCGGGGCCCCTCAGGGTCGGCGGGCGGCACCAGCAGTGGTGAGAGGTCCATGCCGTCGGCCCGCTCGCTTCCGGTGACCCGCTGGCGCAGGAGGTCGACCCGGCCGACGGCCTCGTCGACGGACCGCAGGCCCAGTTTGGCGAGGTAGCCGCGCACCTCCTCCGCGATGAACAGGAAGTAGGCGGCCACGCCCTCCGGCGTACCGGTGAAGTTGGCGCGCAGGTGGGGACGCTGGGTGGCTACGCCCGGCTTGCACGTGTCGCGGTGGCAGGCGCGCAGCATGATGCACCCCTCGGCGATCATGGCGGCGGTGCCGAAGCTGTACTCGTCGGCGCCGAGCAGGGCGGCCACGATCACCTGGCGGCCGGTGAGGAACCCCCCATCGACCCGTATCCGCGCCCGGCTGCGCAGCCCGTTGTCGGCCAGCGCCCGCTGCGTGTCGGCCAAGCCGATCTCCCAGGGCATGCCGGCGTACTTGATGGACGACAACGGGCTGGCGCCGGTGCCGCCGTTCTGGCCCGAGATGTGGATGACGTCGGCGAGGGCCTTGACGCAGCCGGCGGCAATCGTGCCGATGCCGTCCTCGGCGACCAGCTTGACCGACACCTGGGCGGCGTTGACCTGCTTGAGGTCGTAGATGAGCTGCGCCAGGTCCTCGATGGAGTAGATGTCGTGGTGCGGCGGAGGCGAGATCAGCCCAACGCCCGGCTGGGTGTGGCGCAGCCGGGCGATCTCGGCCGAGACCTTGTGGCCCGGGAGCTGTCCCCCCTCCCCGGGCTTGGAGCCCTGGGCGATCTTGATCTGCAGCTCGTCGGCATGGGCCACGTACCCCGGGGTCACGCCGAACCGACCGGAGGCGATCTGCTTGATCTTGGAGTTCTTGTCGTCGCGCCCCTGGCCCCGCGTGCGGTAGCGGTAGGGGTCCTCGCCGCCCTCGCCGCAGTTGGAGAGCCCGCCCAGCAGGTTCATGGCCTGGGACAGCGTCTCGTGGGCCTCCTTCGACAGCGCACCGTGCGACATGGCGCCGGTGGAGAAGCGCTTGACGATGTCGCGGGCGGGCTCGACCTCCTCGAGGGGGACGGGATCGGCGGCGGGCACCAGCTCGAGTAGGTCGTGCAGCTCGACGAGCGGGCGGTCGTTGGCCAGCTTGGCGAACGCCTCGTAACGCTCCGAGGACTCGGAGCGGATGGCCGCCTGCAGGACGTGGGCGACCAGCATCTCCCGGGTCTGGCCGTCGCCGGGCGGCTCCTGAACCAGCGTGAGGTCGTTGAGCGCCTGCACGGTGTCCTTGTCCTTGGCGTGGGGCTCACCGCCCTTGCGCACGCGGAAGAAGCCCGGGGATTCGAGGTCGGCGCGTCCGCCCCACCCGGCCCGGTGGCGCGCCAGCACGTCCTCGCCCAGCGCCGTCCAGCCCATGCCCCCCACGACATTGGGCGTGCCGGTGAAGCAGACGTCGACCACCTCGGGGGCCAAGCCCACGACCTCGAAGATCTGTGCGCCCCGGTAGGAGTCGACGGTGCTGATGCCCATCTTGGACATGATCTTCAGCACGCCGGCCTCCACCGCCGCCTGGAAGTTGCGCTGGGCCTCCGGGCTGGTGCGGTCGCCGTCGTCGGCGCCGTCGGCCTCGGCGGCCACCGTGGCCAACGCCAGGCGGGGACAGATGGCGTCGGCGCCGTAGCCCAGCAGCGTGGCGAAGCCGTGGACGTCGAACAGGTCGTCGGCGACCACCACCAGCGACGTGCGCGACCGCAGTCGGGCGTCGCTCAGTGCCTGGTGCACGGCACCGCAGGCCAGCAGCGACGGCACGGGGGCGCGGTCGGGCCCGGCGTCGTCACCGTCGAGGATGAGCGTGCCGGCCCCGCCCTCCGTGGCGGCGAGGGCCTCGTCCCGCAGGCGTTCGACGGCGGCGCGCAGCCCGTCGGGCCCCTCGGCGGCGGGGAACGTGGCGTCGAGCGGGATCACCGGCCACGGGGCCCGGTCCGTGAGCTGGAGGTCGGCCACCCCGGAGGGGTAGAGGAAGAACGAGGGGAGCGTCAGCAACCGGGCGGCGTCGGGCGACTCGGTGAGCAGCGGTGCCCGAGGCCCGAGGATGGTGCGCAGGCTCATCACCAACCGCTCGCGCAGGGGATCGATGGCCGGGTTGGTGACCTGGGCGAAGCGCTGGCGCAGGAAGTGCCCGATCGGCCGTGGGCGCGGCGCCAGGTTGGGCAGCGGCGAGTCGTCGCCCATGGAGAACGTCGGCTCCTTGGCGTCCTCGGCCATGGGCCGCACGACCATGGCGAGGTCCTCCTTGGTGAGGCCGGCCGTCGCCTGCCGCTCGACCAGGTCGTCGGGGGGCTCGAGTGCCGGCTGACCCGGTGACAGGCGGTAGAAGCCGTCGGCGGCCCAGCGGCCGTAGGGCGCGGCGGCGGCGATGCGCTGCTTGCACGCCTGGTCGTCGAGGAAGCCCCGCTCGGGGTCGACGAACAGCATCTGGCCGGGGCCGAGGCGCCCCCGCGTGACCTGGCCGTGCCCCCGCACGTCGACCGCACCCACCTCGGAGCACACCGCCACGAACCCGTCATCGCACACCTGGTAGCGCAGCGGGCGCAGGCCGTTGCGGTCGAGGCAGGCCCCCACCCCGACACCGTCGGTGAAGATCACCCCGGCCGGGCCGTCCCAGGGCTCCATGAGCGCCGAGTGGTAGCGGTAGAAGCCCCGGACCTCGGGATCGAGGTCGCGCATGTTCTCCCAGGCCTCGGGCATGACCATGGCCAGGGCGTGGCGGGCGTCGCGCCCCGCCCGCATGAGCAGCTCGACGATGGAGTCGAGCTTGCCGGAGTCGGAATCGTGGGGGTCGAAGACCGGAGAGAACAAGTCTTCGACCCCCAGCGCGGCGGCCTCGGTCCCCAGCCCGGCGCGGCCCCGCATGCGGTGCTCGTTGCCCCACAGGGCGTTGATCTCTCCGTTGTGGCACGTCGTGCGGAAGGGCTGGGCCCGCTCCCAGGTCGGCAGCGTGTTGGTGGAGAACCGCTGGTGGAAGACGGCGAAAGAGGCCGCAAAGCGGTCATCGGCGAGGTCGGGGTAGTACTCGGCCAGCAGGTCGGCGGGGGCGAGGCCCTTGTAGACGATGGTGCGGAACGAGCACGAGGCCACGTACGTCCCGGCGACGCGGCGCTCGATGCGCCGCCGGAGCCGCAACGCCCGGCGTTCGGCCTCGGCCGTTGCCGCGTGACCCGCGTCGCCCTCACCCGTGTCGCCGGTGTCGCCCGGTGCCTGGAAGATGGCGTGGACGAGGCGTGGCGCCGTCTCGCGGGCCAGCTTCCCGAGGGCCGCGGGATCGGTGGGGGGCTCCCGCCAGTCGACGATCCGCAGGCCTTCCTCGCCGGCGGCCGCCTCCACCGCGGCACGCGGATCGTCGCCCCGCACGAACAGCACCGCCACGCCCACGTCGTCGCCGAACAGCGCCGGCGGGATCGGCGCCAGCAGCCCCGAACCGTCCGCGGTGCGGGCATCGGCGGCCACGGCGCCGCGGTGCTTCACGCAGGCCAGGCCGCCGAGGGCGGCGGTCAGGATGTCACGCGACGCGCGCCCGCGGGCGTCGGCCACGAAACCGATGCCGCAGGCATCAAGCTCGCGGGGGCTGGGCGAGAGCAACAGCGCACCTCCTGCCTGTTCGGTGGACGGGCGCCATTGCCCAACGGACCCCAGTCGGGAAGATCCAGGCTAGCGGATCCCCATCGCCGGCCGGACAACCATCTCTACCCGAAGCTGGGTGCAGCCATGCGGCATATGACCGCACTGCTGCACCCAGTTTGCCTTTCCCGGGGGAGCTAGGGCAGGCGCTTGAGGGCCTCGAGGAGGCCGAGCTTGACGGGGGACTGGTGGGCGGAGCCAGGGGAGCTGGACAGGGAGTCGCGGTTGGCGAGGAACCACTCGTACGACTCGACGAGCGCCGACTCGTTCGACTGCTGCGGCCGCCAGCCCAGCTCGGCCTCGGCCTTGGTGGTGTCGAACCACAGCGACTCGCCGTAGAGCAGCCAGTGGTAGGGGGCGAACGGCGCCAGGCCCAGCCCGGCGAGACCCCGCATGGCGGCCCGGGCGGCGCCGGTGGGCAGGGAACGGACCCGCGAGCCGGTGCCGGCGTGATCGACCAGCGCCTGCAGCGTCTGGCGCATCGTGCCGAAGTGGGCGGCTCCGATGTTGTAACTGGTCGGCTTGTCGCGGTCGGCGGCCCGGAGGCAGGCGTCCGCCAGGTCGTTGGCGTGGACGAACTGGTAGCGGTTGTCGCCGCGGCCCAGCACGTAGACGGGGGCGCCGGCGGCGACGAAGTCGAACAGCACGGCCATGATCCCGAGCCGGCCGTGGCCCAGGATGGTGCGGGGGCGCACGATGGTCACGTCGAGCCCCGCCTCGGCGGCGTCGCGACAGGCCAGCTCGGCCTCGAGCTTGGCCCGGCCGTAGGCCTCCCGAGGCCGGCCTGGCGTGTCCTCGGTGACGGGGTTGCGCTCGGGGATGCCGTAGACGGCGCTGGAGGACGTGTGGACGACCTTGGCCACGCCGCGGTCGCGGGCGGCGAGCAGCACGTTGGCCGTACCCGCGACGTTGACCGACCAGAACAGGTGCCGGTCCTTGGCCAAGGGCACCTGGGCCACGTTGTGCAGCACGACCTCGATTCCGTCGCAGGCGGCGGTGACGGCCGCCCGGTCCCGCACGTCGCCGGCGACGTACTCGACACGCGCGGCGTCGTCGCCGCCTCGGGGTGCGGGCGGGTTGAGGTCGAGGATGCGGACGCGGTCACCGCGGGCGAGGGCGAGGTCGGCGAGCACCGTCCCGAAGTAGCCGCTGCCCCCGGTGATGAGGACCGTGCGGGGCATCAGAGACGTTGCCCGTGCTCCAGGCACCAGCGGATGCTGGCCCGCATGCCTTCCTCGAGCCCCACGGTGGGCTCGTAACCGAGCTCGTCGCGGGCGCGCGAGATGTCGCAGGCGATGGTGTGGCCCAGCTCGCCCAGCACGTGCAGCGCCTGGAGGTAGCGCCCCCGCCCCTGGATCAGGGCGTCGGCCCTCTCCGCCGCCCGGGCGGCCAGCCGCGGCACGGCCACCCGCTCGGGGCCCGACACCGGGAGGCCCTCCGCCCCGAGCGCCCGGCGTACCGTGGCGACGATCTCCCGCAGCGCGTGGGGCTCGGCGTCGGCCACCCAGTAGGCGTTGCCGGGCGCCTTGGTGGCCACCTCGGCGCGCAGCAGGCCCTGCACCAGGTTGTCGGTGTAGACCATCGAGCGCCGCTGGGTGCCGTCGCCCACGATCGGGAACCTCCCGCGCCGGATGGCGGCGAAGAAGCGGCTCTGCCGGGCCGGCTGGTACGGCCCGTAGAACCACGGCGCCCGCACGATCACGGTGGCGAGGTCGCCCCGCTGGTGGGCCCGGCTCACGAGTTGCTCGGACTCGAGCTTCGACTGGCCGTAGCCCAGGTAGGGGTCGTAGGGCGAGTCCTCGGTGAAGAGGTGATCGGGACCCGGGTTGACCCCGAAGGGCGAGTTCGACGACACGTGCACGAACCGGGCGGCGCCGTGGCGCCGGGCCCGGTCGAGGGCGAACTGGGTGCCGCCGACGTTCACGTCGAACAGCTCGCGGATGGCCCGGCGGGGGTGGATGACGGCGGCGGCGTGGAACACGGCGGCGTCGGGTCCCACCCCGTCGAACAGCCGGTCCAGGACGGCGGGGTCGCGGATGTCGCCGGCGACGCACTCGATCGTGGGCGACACGACCTCCAGGGGCGACGATTCGTCGGGGTGGGCGACGAGGCACCGCACCCGCTGGCGGCTGCGGGCGAGGCTGCGGACGAGGTTCTGGCCCAACCAGCCCGACGCCCCGGTCACCACCGCGACGGGCGCGGGGCGGACGGCGCCGGCACGGTCCTCCCGACCCGAACTTGCGGTGGTTACGGGGGTCATAGCCCCTCCAACCACCGCATGTTCGTTCACGGCCGGGCCTCCGACAGGAAGTGGTCGCAGTTGCGGGCGGCGATGGCCATGATCGCCGCCTGCGGGTTGACGCCCGGGGCGTCAGGAAGGAGCGAGGCGTCGTTGACGCGCAGGTTGGCGCACCCCCACACCCGCCCGAAGCTGTCCGCGCCTGTGCTCCGGCGGTCCTCGCCCATGCGCACGCTCGACGTGAGGTGCACGGTCATGAGGTTGGCCCGGCCGCGGGTCACCCCGTCCCACCAGGCCCCCATCTCGTCGAGGCTGCGCACCACCGGTCCCCCCAGGACCGACGGGTGCAGCTCGACGGCCCCGGCCGCCAGCAGCAGCTCGCCCAGGTGGACCAGGCCCCGCGCCAGGCGGCTGAGGTCGGCGTCGGTCAGCCGGTAGGTCACCACCGGGGAGGGCAGCCCCGGCACGGCCAGCACGCGGCCGCGCCCCTCGCTGCGGATGGCCGCGTAGTAGAGGCAGATGTTCTCCCAATCGGCGAGGGCGTCGTCGAACGGGAGGCCGGTGTCGGCGAGGGCCACGGCCACCATGCCGCGGCGGCTGGCCGATCCCCCGATGGTGAGGTCGAGGCCGAACTCGGTGACCCGGTGCATCGGCACGTCGCCGTGGTCGACCGGGTGGGGGAAGCGGGCGGCGATCTTGATCATCGGGTGCATCCTCAGCCCCGCCCCCACGTTGCGTCGGATGCCGCTGCGCTGCAGCAGCGCGGGCGTCTGCACGGCCCCGCCGCACACGACGTAGTGGTCGGCACGGATGGTGAGCCGCTCGACGCCGCCCCCCGGGACGCGTCGTCGGGCGGTCGCCGCCACCACCCGGTCACCGCGGCGGACCAGGCGCCGCACAGCGCAGTCGGGCAGGATCGCCGCCCCCGCGGCACGGGCCCGGGGCAGCATCGTGCGCGACATCGTCTGCTTGGTGCCCCGGCCCTCGGTGTCGTAGCGGAACGCACGGGCGAACTCGACGTTGCGCCAGCCGAGCTTCGTGGCACCGCGTTCCAGCGCCGCCGAGGACGGCGGGGGGGCGCCGGGCAGCGTGGACACGCCGAGGTCGGCCTCGATCCCGGTGGCGTAGCGGCCGAGCAGGTCCGGGGAGAACTCGTCGATGGCGTAGCGGGTCGCCCAGTCGGCGGCGAGGTCGTCGGGCAGCCGGGGGAAGAGGCCGCTGTTGATCTCGGTGCTGCCGCCGACGCAGCGCCCCTCGGCGTAGGCGATGTTGGGATTGCCGAGCGCCAGCGACGCCCCGTGGTGGCGGTACTTGGCCACCATCTCGCCGAGCGAGAACGGCTCGAAGGCGTCGGCCTCGACCCAGGGACCCTCCTCGGCGACCGTGACGTGGTGCCCGGACTCGGCCAGGCGGGCGGCGGTGACAGCGCCGCCGGCGCCGGACCCGATCACCAGGATCTCGGTGTCGAGGGTGGCCATCAGGGCGTCCCGGCCGGCGCGAGTTCGTTCTCGGCGAAGACGACGAGCGCTTTCAGCGCCCGCACGTACTGCCGCAGCACGCCGATGCGGCTGGCCTCCCACCTGTCGAGCAGAGCCGCCACGGCGCCGTCGCCGTCGAGACGGCCGAGAGCGCGGAGTCCGCGGGCGTAGGCGCCGAGGAGCAGGGACTGCGTGGCCAGGCCGACCCGTACGTGCTCCGCCTTGTCCCGGAGCGAGCCGTCGACGAACGCCTCCACGCCGGACCGCACGGCAGGATCCCGCGATCGGGTGAGCGCCTCCACGACCTCCCGCTCGAACCACAGCACGGGCGCAGAGGTTACGCCACACCCGAACTTGCGGTGGTTAAGGCCGTCATGGGCCCCCTAACCACCGCACGTTTGCGTGGGCGAAGCCGGCGTACGCCTCGTTGGCCCTTCTGAGCACTACGTCCAGCCGTCCCAGGCGAGCACCTCGTCGACGGGTCGCCGGGCCGCAGGCCTGAACGACTCGCCGATGTAGTAGGCGACCGGAAGGAACGCTGAGAGATGGGCGTCCTCGGGAGCGCCGATGACCTGGGCGATCGCTCTCTCGTCGGGCGCGGCGAGAGGGGTTGTGCCCAGGCCGCGCGATCGAAGCGCGAGCTG
>DASQUY010000629.1:0-7652 GCA_035641055.1 Acidimicrobiales bacterium
GTGATCGGCGCCGCGGTAGGGCGCCCCGCTAGCACGGTCTCCCAGTGGCGATCGACCGTCTGTCCCGCCGGGGTCTTGACCCCGAGGCCGGTGACGGCGACCCGCGGCCGCCCCCGATGGTCGGTCACGCGGTGGCGGCGGTGGCCGCCATGATGACGTCGAGGGCGTCGGCGACCGTGCGGACGTCGCCGAGGTCGTCCTCGGGGATGGACACGTCGAGGCTGTCCTCGAGCTGCATGACGAGCTCCACGAGGTCGAGGCTGTCGGCGTCGAGGTCGTCGGCGAACGACGCCTCTTCGGTCACCTGGTCTGCCTCGACGGAGAGCACGTCGACCGCGGCGCTGCGCAGGGCCTCGAAAGCGGCGGATCGGTCCATGGTGGTGGTCCTTTCGTGTGGATCGTGGTGGGTCGAGAAGCGGTAGGGCAGACGTCAGCGTCCCATGCCGAGGCCGCCGTCGACGGGCACGACCGCCCCGGTCACGTACGACGCCGCCTCCGAGCACAGGAAGGCCACCACGGCGGCGACCTCGCCCGGCGTGCCGAACCGGCCGGCGGCGGTGGCTTCGGCCAGCGCCTGGCGCCGGGCCTCGGGCAGGGCATCGGTCATGGCGGTGGCGATCGGGCCGGGCTCGACCACGTTGACGGTGATGCCGCGAGACGCGACCTCGCGGGCCACCGAGCGGGACAGCCCGACGAGGCCCGCCTTGGCGGCGGCGTAGTTGGCCTGGCCCGGCGATCCGGTGGCGGCGACGATCGAGGACACGTTGACGATGCGGCCGTAGCGGGCCCGGATCATGGGTCGCAGTGCCCGGCGGATGGCGTGGAAGGGGCCGCTGAGGTCGACATCGAGCGTGTGGCGCCAGTCGTCGTCGCCGAGCTGGATGGTGAGCTTGTCGCGGTTGCTGCCCGCGGCGTTGACCAGCACCTGCACGGGGCCCCAGGCGTCCTCGACGGCACCGAACGCGGCGTCGACCGCGGCAGGGTCGCCGACGTCGACGTGCACGGCCAGCCCCGTGCCGCCGGCACGCTCGATGTCCTCGACGACCTTGTCGGCGGCGCCGGCCGAGGCGCCGTAGCCAACCGCCACCGGATGCCCCGCGGCGGCCAGGGCGCGAGCGCAGGCCGATCCGATCCCGCCCGACGCCCCGGTCACGAGCGCCACCGACGGGGTCATGTCACCGTGCCCCACCGCCACAGGGCCGTGCCCAGCGTGAGCCCGGCGCCGAAGCCGCACAGGAGGACAAGGTCGCCGGGAGCCAGTGCGCCACCGTCGGCGTCCTCGGCCAGCGCCAGGGGGATCGAGGCGGCCGACGTGTTGCCGTACCGGTCGACGCTGCTCGAGGTGCGTTCCGGCGGGATGCCGATCCGGGGGAGCACGGCGTCGACGATGCGGGCGTTGGCCTGGTGGGGGACGAAGCGCGCGACGTCGTCGGCGGTGCACCCGGCTTGGGCCAGCGTGCGCTCCACCGAGCCGGTCACGGTGCGCACGGCCCGACGGAAGACCTCGCGGCCGTCCATGCGCAGGTAGTGCTCGCCGGCGGCCACGGTGGTGGCGCTGGCGGGCTGGGCGCTGCCGCCTGCCGGGACGACTAGCAGGTCGATGCCGCCGGGGTCGCCGACCAGGTCGCACGCCACGAGCCCGGGCATTCCCGCGTGCTGCCCGTCGGAACGTGCGGTGGTTGAGGACGTCATGGCGTCCCTGTCCACCGCAAGTTCGTCCTGAGTGGCGGCCGTCAGAACCAGGGCGGCGGCGGCGTCGCCGAACAACACCGCCGTGGATCGGTCGTCCTCGTCGACGACGCTGGTCATCGTGTCGGCGCCCACCAGCACGGCCGTGCGCGCCAACCCCTGGCCGATCAGCGCCGTCGCGGTCGTCAACCCGTAGACGAAGCCGGCGCAGGCGGCGTTGACGTCGAAGGCCCCGCCGGTGATGCCCAGCTCGGCGGCGACGGTGGCTGCGGTGGCCGGGATCACGTGCTCGGGCGTGCTGGTGGCGACGACCAGCACGTCGACGTCCACAGGGCCGATGCCTGCCCGGTCGAGCGCGGCACGGGTGGCCGCGACGGACAGGGGCCCGGTCGACTCGCCCGGCCCGGCGACGCGCCGCTCGCGGATCCCGGTGCGCTCGACGATCCAGGCGTCGCTGGTGTCGAGGCGTCGGGCGAGCTCGTGGTTGGTGACGCGGCGGGCGGGCAGCGCCCGCCCCCACCCGGCGACCGAGACACCGGGCCGCGCGAAGCGCGCGGCGGCCACGCGGTCGACGGAGGATTCGGTGGCCACCATCAGAAGAGCCGCACCCAGGCGAGGGGCTGGTCGGCCCGGACGCGCTCGCCGGGCAGCGCCAGCAACCCCATGAGGAAGCCCGTGTGAGGGCTGGTGACCGCTACCTCGCCACCGGTCACCTCGATCGTGCCCACCCGCTGCCCGGAGCGGACGATCTCGCCCTCGGCGGTGATCACATCGGGGGCGGCCAGGCGGAACACGCCCGCCGCCGGGGCGGCGATCAGCCGCTCGGGCAGGTGCAGGTCGTCCGCCACGGGCTCGGGCGGATCGTCGCTCGCCGGAGCAAGGGGTTCGTCGAGGGCAGTCATCGAGTGGCCTCCACCGGCTCGGCAGCGTGGAGGGTGTCCACGTCGTCCGGGCTGGAGACGCCGCGCACGGCGACGTCGGGCACCGTTCGTTTGGCGAGACCGGCGAGCACCCGGCCCGGCCCGGCCTCGACGAACGACGTGGCACCCGTCGCCACCAGCGTGCGTTGGGACTCGCGCCAGCGCACCGGCTCGACGAGGTGGCGGGTGAGCTGGCCGGGCCAGCAGCCGGGGTCGGTGTGGCCGAGGGCGTCGGTGTTGGCCACCACCGGGGCCGCCGGCTCGCGGAAGGCGAGGCCGTCGAGCAGCGGGCGCAGGCCGTCGGCAGCGTCGGCGAGCAGCGGCGTGTGGAAGGCGTGGCCGACGTCGAGCGCCATGACCCGGCGAACGCCGAGGCCCCGCGCCCGCTCGCCGGCGGCCTCCACCCCGTCGGGCGTCCCGGCGATGACCACCTGGCCAGGGGCGTTGTCGTTGGCGAGCCAGACATCGTCGGCGCCCTCGCACACCCGGACGGCCACGTCGAGCTCAGCGCCGACCAGCGCCGCCATGCGCCCCGGGCGGGCGTCGGCCGAGGCCTGCGACAGGTCCGCCCGGCGGGCTGCGAGGCGCAGGCCGTCGTGGCGGTCGACCGCGCCGGCGGCGATGAGGGCGGTGATCTGGCCGAGCGAGTGCCCGGCGAAGGCGACCGGCGGCCCGGGTAGCTGGGCCGACAGCGCGTCCCAGGCCACGAGGGAGGTCAGGAGCACGGCGAGCTGGCTGGCCCCGGTAGCGGACAGCTCGTCGGCCTCGGCGTCGAGCAGCAGTCGCCCGAGGGGACGGTCGAGCAGCGCCTCGGCCTCGGCGACGAGGCCCCATGCCGGGTGATCGAGCCAGGCGCGCCCGGCGCCGGGCGCAGCGGCCCCCTGGCCTGGAAAGATCACGGCGTAGGCCACGTGCGGCTCCTCGAGCGAGGGGTGGGTCGCATCTCGGTTCCGACCACGGCGTGGCCGGATCGTTACAGGGAAGTGTGGAATTCTTCTAAGAGTTCGTGGAAGCGCACGGTTGAGGGGACCGCAGCATGCCGAGTGACGGTCGGGAGAGGCGCCGCTACCGAGCGGCCGAGCTGGCCGCCGAGCTGGGCATCAGCGTGCAGCTCCTGCGGTCCTACCAGTCCCGGGGTCTGCTGCCCCCGCCCCGCCACGAGGGCCGCGTGGCCTGGTACGGGCCGCACCACCTCGAGCGGCTCCGCCACATCCGCCGCTTGAAGGAGCGCGGCTGGTCACTGCGGATGGTCGCCGATGCCCTGAACGACGCCGTCGAGCTGGGGTCGGCCCTCGACGAGCACGAGGTGCTCCGGCTGACCGAGGTGGCGGAGCGCAGCGATGTTCCTGTGGAGCTGCTGCGGGCCCTGGAGGCCTCGGGGTTCCTGCGGCCCCACCACCTGGCCGAGGGCGACCGCTACAGCGAGGCCGACGTGCGGGCGGTGCGCCACGTGCTCACCCTCCTGGGCGTCGGCCTGTCGCTCGACGACCTCATGCGCATCGCCCGGCAGCAGCTCGTCACCTCCGACGCGCTGGGACGCGACGTGGTCGACGCCTGGTCGCAGCTCGTGGGTGCCCGGCTGCGGGCCCGCCGCCGGGACGCCCCTGACCAGGCGGTGCGGGTGGCGGAGTCGTTGCGGGCGCTGGCCGCCATCGTCGGTCAGCTCGTCGCCTACCGGGTGGAGCGAGCGGTGCTCGACGCCGCCCGGGCCGAGATCGAGGCCGAGGGGACGGCGGAGGAGCGCGAGGCGTTCGCCCGCTCCCTCATCGCCCCGTCGGAAGGGTAGGGGGTCGCCCCGCTACCGCGGGCGCCGGGGGACGATCACCAGGTCGCCGCCGTCGTCGATCACCGACACGGTGGCACCGAAGGTCCGTTCCACGGCGGCCGGCGTGAACACCTCCCGGGCGGTGCCCCGGGCCGCCACCCGCCCCCCGTCGAGCAGCATGAAGCGGTCGGCGTGCTGGGCGGCCAGCGTGAGGTCGTGCATGGCGGACAGCACCGTCAGCCCCCGGGCGTGACGCAGCTCGTCGACGAGCGACAGCACGTGTTGCTGATGCCCGATGTCGAGGGCGGTGGTGGGCTCGTCGAGGACCAGCACCGGCGCCTCCTGGGCCAGCGCCCGGCCGAGCACGGCGCGCTGCCGCTCGCCGCCCGACAGGGTGGCCACCTCGCGTCCGGCCAGCCGGGTGAGATCGAGGAGGGCCAGCACCTCTGCCAGCGCCGCCAGGTCGCGGGCGCTCTCGCTGCCCAGGAAGGGGATGTGAGCGGTGCGGCCCAGCAGCACGTAGTCCGCGACCGAGATGCCGGGCGGGATCGTGGGCTGCTGGGGGGCGACGGCCAGTAGCCGGGCGCGTTCGCGGGGCCCCAGGCCGGCGGTCGCCTGGTCGCCGAGCGTGACCGCGCCGGTGTGGGGGACGGTGCCGACGAGGGCTCGCAGGAGGGTGGTCTTGCCGGCCCCGTTGGGCCCGACGATGCCGAGCCACGACCCGGCGGGAACGTCGAGGTCGAGGGGGTGCAGGATCGTCTGCCCGTCGAGCTCGACCCCCACGGCCCGCACCCGCACGTCGCCCTCGACCGCGGCTGTGACGCTCACGGTCGCCTCCGACCCAGCAACGCCAGGAAGAACGGTGCGCCGACCAGGGCGGTGATGACGCCGATGGGCACCTCCGCCGGGCTCAGCGCCGTGCGGGCGACGAGGTCGGCCAGCACCAGGAAGGCACCGCCGACCACGAGCGTCAGCGGCAGGATCACCCGGTAGCTGTGCGTGCCCACCAGGAGCCGGACGGTGTGGGGCACGATGATCCCGACGAAGCCGATGAGCCCGCTCACGGCCACGGCCGCGGCGGTACCCAGCGAGGCCACGACGACCACGGTGAGCCGGGTGCGGTCCACCGGCAGTCCGAGGGTCGTCGCTTCCTCGTCGCCGACTGCCAGCACATCGAGCGGCCGGCGGTGCAGCAGGACTCCGGCGGCGGCGACGGCCGTCCACGGCAGGATCAGCCGCACCTCGGCCCAGCCCGACGTCGACAACCCGCCGAGGATCCAGGTGTACACCTCGCGCAGCGTGTCGTCGGTGCGCTGCTGGAGATACGTCTGCAGGGCCGTGAACAGGCTGGCCATGGCCACCCCGGCGAGGATGAGGGCACCGGTGGTGCCCTCGATCCCGCGGCCGGCGGCACGGCCCACCGTGTAGGTGAGGCCGACGGCCAGCAGCGCTCCCACGAAGGCCGCCGTCGGCAGGAGGTCGAACGGCCCCCACCCGTGCTGGGCCCCGAGGGTCAGCACGAGGGTGGCGCCGAACCCGCCGCCGGCGGCCGCTCCCAGCAGGTAGGGGTCGGCGAGCGGGTTGCGGAACACTCCCTGGTAGGCACCGCCGGCCAGGCTGAGGGTGGCGCCGACGAGCAGGCCGAGCACCACGCGGGGGAGCCGCAGCTCCCACAGGATGGCGGCCTGGCGGGCGTCGAGGCCCGAGTCGAGGCTCACCACTGGCAGCCGGTCGACGACCTCGAGCACCACCCGGCCGGCGGGTACGCTGGCCGGGCCGATGCCGACCCCGGCGGCGAAGGCGACGGCCAGCAGGGCGACCGAGGCGAGCGAGGTGCGCCGGACCCGCGCCGTCCACCGTGCTGGCCGCACCTCCAGCCCCTCCGAACTTGCGGTGGTTAGGGGTGCTATAGCCCCCTCATCCACCGCAAGTTCGGTGGCCAACGGCTTGGTGTCGGCCACCTACTGGTCCTGGACCTCGTCCACCGCTTCGACGATGGTGCGCAGGAAGTCCACCGTGCGCGGCCCCCAGCGCGAGGCGATGTCGGGGTCGAGCTCGACGATGTCGCCGTCCTGGACGGCGTCGATCTGGTCCCAGCCGGCGCGGGCGGCCACGGTGTCGGCGTCGACGCCGGCGCCCTCGTCGGCGAGGAAGATCACGTCGGGGTCGGCGTCGATGACGAACTCGGCCGACACCTGCGGGAAGCCGCTGCCGTCGTCGGCGGCGTCGGCCACGTTCTCCAGGCCGGCGAGCTCGTAGATCTGGCCGATGAAGGTCTGGGACGTGGCCGTGTGCAGCTGGTCGTCGAGCTCGTGGTAGTAGGTCAGCGGCTCGTCGCGGTCGGCCACCTGCCCCGCCAGGTCCTCCATGTCGGTCTGCATCTCCTCGACGAGCTCCGTGGCCTCCTCCGGGTGACCGGTGGCGGCCCCGAGCTGGGTGATCTGGTCGTAGGTCTCCTCCAACGTGGTGGCGGCCGAGTACTCCAGCACCGGGATGTCGACCCGACCCAGCCCGGCGACCACGTCGTTGGCGTCGAGGCTCAGGACCACGAGGTCGGGGTCGTAGGTCGTGATCGCCTCGACGTTGGGCTCGAACCCGGACAGGTCGGTCATCGGCGTGCCCTCGGGGAAGTTGGAGAAGTCGTCGACCGCCACCACCTGGTCACCAGCGCCGATGGCGAACAGCATCTCGGTGGCGGTCGGCGACAGGGACACGATCTGGTCGGGCTGGGCCTCGATCGTGACCGTGCCGTTGGCGGCCTCGACTTCGGCGGGGAAGCTGGCCTCGGGTGCCTCGCCGTCGGTCGTGCCGGCGTTGCCGGCGCCGGTCTGGGGGATGGACGTGTCGTCGTCGCCCCCGCAGCCGGCGGCGAACGCCAGCACGGCGGCCGCGGCGAAGGCGACGGTCGAGAGTCTGCGGGTCTGTCTCACGGTGCTCCTCCTGTCGGCTCGAGGGCTGGCCTGCTCGCCGACCGGGCACCGTGGCCCCGTCGCACAAAGAGCCCCAATCCCCGAGGGTTTCGTGCGCCCACGGACCAGGCGACCTGGCTCGTCCTCGGGGACGGACCTCGTCCACGAGGCATCACAGTTGCGGGACAGCGCCGGGATCGATACCGGACTTCGCTGGCACGCGGGCTCACCGCATCGTAACCCACATCCGAACGTGCCCCACATCGGAACGTGCGGTGGTGAGGGGCGCTATGGCGCCCTAACCACCGCGAGTTCGGGATGCGGCCGTAGGCTGGCCGGTCGCATGTCTGTCTCCCCGGCCGTCACCCC
>DASQUY010000630.1:0-2366 GCA_035641055.1 Acidimicrobiales bacterium
CGCGAGCGCCTTGTAGACGATCTCGTTCACCAGCGTCGACTTCCCCGAGCCCGAGACGCCGGTGACGGCCACGAACTTCCCCACGGGAAACTCGACGTCGATCCCCTTGAGGTTGTGCATGCGCGCGCCCCGCACGCTGAAGAAGTTGTTGTCGTTCTCACGCCGCTCGGGAACTTCGTGGCCGTCACCGGCGTGTCGGGGTCGGGCAAGTCCACGCTGGTGAACGACATCCTCTACCGGTCGCTCATGCAGAAGGTGTACCGGTCGCGCACACCCCCGGGCCTGCACACGGGCATCGACGGTGTGCGGCACATCGACAAGGTCATCGACATCGACCAGTCGCCGATCGGCCGCACCCCGCGCTCCAACCCGGCCACCTACACCGGCGTGTTCGACCACGTCCGGCGGCTGTTCGCGGCCACCAACGAGGCCAAGGTGCGGGGTTACCTGCCTGGGCGGTTCAGCTTCAACGTGAGCGGCGGCCGCTGCGACGCCTGCGCGGGCGACGGCACGATCAAGATCGAGATGCACTTCCTGCCGGACGTGTACGTGCCCTGCGAGGTGTGCAAGGGCGCCCGCTACAACCGCGACACGCTCGACATCGCCTTCAAGGACCGCAACATCGCCGACGTCCTGGGCATGAGCTGCGAGGAGGCGCTCGACTTCTTCGCCAACCAGCCACCCATCGCCCGTCACCTGCGCACGCTGGTCGACGTGGGCCTGGGCTACGTGCGGCTGGGGCAGCCGGCCACGACGCTGTCGGGCGGCGAGGCCCAGCGGGTCAAGCTGTCCAGCGAGCTCGCCAAGCGCTCGACCGGGCACACCATCTACATCCTCGACGAGCCGACGACGGGCCTGCACTTGGAGGACATCCGCCGGCTGCTCACGGTGCTGTCGAGGCTGGTCGATGCCGGCAACACCGTGATCGTGATCGAGCACAACCTCGACGTGATCAAGACCGCCGACTGGATCGTCGACCTGGGCCCCGAGGGCGGCAACGGCGGCGGCGCGGTGGTGGCGGCCGGCACCCCCGAGACGGTGGCGGCCGAACCCGCGAGCTGGACGGGCCAGTTCCTGACCCCGTTACTGGCGCGCGCCTCGCGTTGACCTCCCCATGCACGGCCTCCCTCCCGACGTGACCGCCTGCCTGTTCGACCTCGACGGCGTGCTGACGCGCACCGCTCGGGTCCATGCCGCCGCCTGGAAGCAGATGTTCGACGGGTTCCTCGAGGACTGGTCCGCCCACCAGGGCGAGCCGCTCGTCCCGTTCGACGGCGGCGCTGACTACGGGACCTACGTCGACGGCAAGCCCCGGCTCGAGGGCACGCGGGACTTCCTGCGGTCGCGCGGCATCGAGCTCCCCGAGGGCTCGCCCGACGATCCGCCGGGCACGCGCACCGTGCACGGCCTGGGCAACCGCAAGAACGACCTGGTGCTGGCGCTGCTCCGCGAGGACGGCGTCGAGGTCTTCGACGGCTCGGTGCGCTACGTGCGGACCGTGCGCGACGCCGGCCTCGCCACCGCGGTCGTCTCCTCGAGCGCCAACACCGCCGAGGTCCTCCGGGTCGCGGGGATCACCGACCTGTTCGACGCGCGCATCGACGGGGTCGTGGCGGCCGAGCGCGGCCTGGCGGGCAAGCCGGCCCCGGACACGTTCCTCGCCGGTGCCGGCGCCGTGGGCGCCGAGCCGGCGCAGGCGGCGGTGTTCGAGGACGCTTTGGCCGGGGTCCAGGCCGGGCGGGCGGGGCGCTTCGCCCTCGTCGTCGGCGTCGACCGGGTCGGCCAGGCCGACGAGCTGCGCCGCCACGGCGCCGACGTGGTGGTCACCGACCTGAGCGAGCTGTTGGAGGACGGGTGAGCGTGACCCCCGCCGCCGAACTTGCGGTGGCTAGAGGGGCTATGACCCCCCTAACCACCGCAAGTTCGGGTTGGGGGAGGGAGGGGCTCTCGTGACTGACGGGCACGGGTATCTGGTCGAGCCGTGGCGGGTGGTCGAGCCCACGCTCGACCTCGACATGCTGGGGCGCAGCGAGTCGGTGTTCGCTCTGTCGAACGGCCACATCGGGCTGCGGGCCAACCTCGACGAGGGTGACCCCCACGGGCTGCCCGGCACCTACCTCAACTCTGTCTACGAGCTGCGCCCGCTGCCCTACGCCGAGGCGGGCTACGGATACCCGCAGTCGGGCCAGACGGTCATCAACGTCACCAACGGGAAGCTCATCCGCCTGCTCGTCGACGACGAGCCCTTCGACGTGCGCTACGGCAAGCTCGACAGCCACGAGCGGGTCCTCGACCTGCGGGCCGGCACCCTCACCCGCCACGTCCAGTGGTCCTCACCCGCCCACGACCGGGTGCGGGTGTCGTCG
>DASQUY010000631.1:0-7479 GCA_035641055.1 Acidimicrobiales bacterium
CGCAGCAGCGCTTCGTGGCCGACGCCTCGCACGAGCTGCGCAGCCCCTTGACCCGCCTCCGGTCGGAGATCGAAGTGGACCTCGCGCACCCCGCCGGTGCCGACCTGCTGGCCACGCATCGCAGCGCCCTCGAGGAGACGACCGCGCTGCAGCGCCTGGTCGAAGACCTCCTGCTCCTCAGCCGTAGCGACGCGGGCGCCGCGCTCGTTCGTGACGATGTCGTCGATCTCGACGACATCGTGTTGCACCAAGCCCGACACCTGCGATCCGGAGGCCGGTTGACCGTCGACAGCGCGGGCGTGACGGCCGTGCAGGTGCGGGGCGATCGCGATCACCTCGACCGCGCCGTCGGCAACGTCGTCGACAACGCTGCTCGCCACGCCGCGAGCGGCGTAACGTTCGCCCTCGCCGAGGTCGACGGCGTGGCTCGGCTGACCATCGGCGACGACGGCCCCGGGATACCCCCCGACGCTCGGCAGCGGGTGTTCGACCGATTCACCCGGCTCGACGACGCCCGGTCCGGCACGTCGGGCGGCACCGGGCTCGGACTGGCCATCGCCCGGGACATCGTCGAGCGCCTCGGCGGCAGGATCACCGTCGACCCCGACCACCATCCCGGTGCCCGGTTCGTCATCATCCTGCCGTTGGCCGACCAAGATGAATCCGGGCCTACCCGTGCGACGTAATAGCCGGGTGAGTAGTCCGTTGCAGGAGGGGTACACGATGAGACGAGCGTTCGCGGTTGCCGCGGTGGCGGCGCTGACATCCCTTGGACTCGCGTCTGCGGCATCGGCGGAGCCGAACCAGCCCGGTCAGGGAGAGACCTCCACCGGTCGGAACGACGCGGGCTTCGGCGGAGGCCCGCACTGCCATGTGCTGGTCGTGGACAGCGCCCAGGATCAGTTCGACTTCCTCCGGGTGTTCCCGTCGCACACGGGTCACGCCAACAGCGGCCTCGCCGACGGCCCGTTTGCCGCAGACGGCGACTGCAACGGGACGCCCGGGGGGTAGCCGGCGCTTCCGGTCGTCAGCCGACCAGCAGGGCCAGCGCCACGACGTCGGCCAGGGCCAGCGATCCCACCAGCAGCGCGCCCGTGGCCGGCGTCGCGGCGTGGGGGACCGCCTGCTCCTGGAGGGCACGGATCCGCAGCAACGCCGCCAGCACGCCCGGCGCCGCGACACCGAGGCCGACCAGCACGGCGACGGCCACGGAGCCACCGGCGCCCGTCGGCCGGGCGGCGACGGCGGCCAGGGCACCGGTGGCGAGGGCCGTCCGCACCCATGCGAGCTGCGTCCGTTCCGCCTGGAGGCCGCCGGCGTCGAGGGGAGCGGCCATCACAGCAGGAGCACCACGGCGACCGTGCCGGCCACGCCGGCGATGGCGGTGGCGAGCAGGGGCACGGCGAGCGGATGGGGCAGCGGCTGCCCGCGGCGCATCGCCTGCTCGATCTGGGCCCAGCGCACGTAGCTCGCCACCGCCAGCACCAGGCTCAGGGCGACGGCCGCGACGGCGAGCGCCGTTCTGACCCCACCGATCTCGAACGACGGCACCACCTGGTCGAGCGCGATGCCCCCGGCCAGCAGCGCCAGGGCCGTGCGCATCCAGGCCAGGAAGGTGCGCTCGTTGGCGAGCGTGAAGCGGTAGTCCGGATGGCGGGCGCCGTCGTCGGTCGAAGCCACCCGCCCAGCCTCGCAGGCCGCCGTCGGCGGGGGGAGGATCCCTATAGCGGGAGGTCGCCCGTGGCGCTGCGGGTGCTGCCGTGGTCCTTGTAGGCGGCGATGGCGCGCTGGGCGATGCGCATCTGGTGGACCTCGTCGGCGCCGTCGGCGAACCGGGCCCAGCGGGCGTGCTGGTACATGTTCGCCAGCGGCGTGTCGGTGGAGTATCCGAGCGCCCCGTGCACCTGGATGGACCGGTCGATGATCCGGTTGAGCGCGTTGGCCACGAAGTGCTTGGCCATCGACACCTCGGACTTGAAGTCCAGCTTGTGGTCGATGCGGTAGGCGGCGTGCAGCACCATGAGCTTGGCCTGGTACAGCTCCATAGCGGAGTCGGCGATCATCCACTGGATGCCCTGCTTCTCGGCCAGAAGCGATCCGTGGGCGTAGCGGTTGAGCGCCCGGTCGACCATCATGTCCAGCGCCGTCTCGGCCTGGGCGAGCCAGCGCATGCAGTGGGCCAGCCGGGCGGGGCCGAGCCGGTACTGGCCCAGCATGTGCCCCTGCCCGCGACCGCCGAGCATGTGGTCGGCTGGCACCCGCAGGTCCTCGATGCGGATCTCGGAGTGCCCGGTGGAGCCGTGCATGGTCTCGATCTGGCGGACCTCGTTCCAGCCGTCCGAGGGGATGTCGACGAGGAACGCCGTGTTGGCCGCCTGCGGGAGGTCGGGGTCGTCCTCGGTGCGGGCGATGAGGATGGCGAAGCTCGCCCGATGGGCGTTGGAGATGAACCACTTGTGCCCGTTGATGACCCACTCGTCGCCGTCCTGGTAGGCGCGCGTCTGGATGAGCGTCGGGTCCGACCCCGCCACCTCGGGCTCGGTCATGGCGAAGCAGCTCATGGCGCGCCCCTCGCACAGCGGGCGCAGGTAGCGCTCCTTCTGCTCCTCGGTGCCCCAGTGGAGCAGGGTGTGCATGTTGCCCTCGTCGGGCGCCTGGCAGTTCAGCACCCAGGGCCCGAAGCCCGACGTGGCTGCCTCGGCCTGCACCATGGCGAGCTCGACGTGGCCCAGGCCCATGCCGCCCCACTCCTCGGGCATGTGCGGCAGCCAGAGCCCGGCCTCCTGGGCTGCGGCCCGCATCTCCAGGAGGATCTTGATGTAGTCGGCCCGCTCGATCTCGTCGCGGTTGCCGATGCGGGCCTCGCCCGGCTTCACCACCTCGTCGATGAAGCGGCGCACTCGCAGGCGGATGTCCTCGAGCTCGGGCGTGAGGGTGAAGTCGATGGCCATCGTCAGTCTCCTGTGGGGGTCGGGCCCCGGCCGGAGCGGCCGAGGGAGCGGGAGGCACCTCGCTGGGCGTCGAGGCGTCGGGTTTCGTCGGACAGGGGGGCGGCCAGCACGCCGGCGACCAGGTCGACCAGGTGGCTGACGAAGAGGCGGTCGTCGGTGTGCGGCGCCGAGCGAGCGCGCCGGGCCAGCTCGACGGCGGCGAACCGCATGGCCACGAACCGACGGTGCAGGCGCGTGGCGTCGTTGTCGAGCAGCTTCGCCACGAGTGTGCGCCAGCGGTAGATGCTCGACGCCGGGTCCTCCAGCGCCGCCGGGTCGATCACCGGACGGGGCCGGTTCATGACCTCGCCCAGGACCTGCAGGTAGGCGGGCCCGCCGGCGTCGTCGGCGAGCATGGCCGCGTAGGGACGCACGAGCGCCCCGGCCAACGCCCGCAAGTCCTCGCGGCCGTCGGCCTCGTAGGCGTCGAGCATGGCGTGGCGGCGCGCCTCGACCGCATGGTGGTGCCTGGCCAGAACCGCCCGTAGGAGCCCGTCGCGGTCGCCGAAGTGGTACTGGAGGGCCGAGGCATTGCGGGCGCCGGCCGCCCGGTTGATCTCGCGCAGGCTGACGCCGTCGATGCCCCGGGCGGCGAACAGCGTCGCGGCGGCTTCGACGAGCCGCTCGGCCGTGGTCCCCTCCGTCGACACTTCAGACATACGCATTAGATGCTAGGCCGTGCGCATTGACGCTAGGCAAACTGGTTGTAGCTGTCCGGCATATGACCGCATAGCTACAACCAGAACGCGTTCCGGGGTGTCTCGGGCGGCGTAGCGTGAGGCGGCGATGGTGGTCCGGCTGCAGTTCGTCCCGGGCAACGAGCCGGGCGGACTGCTCGATCTCCCCTGGAGCGTCCCGCTGGCGGAGTGGCGCGACCCCCGCCTGGTCGACATGGCGCGCGGCACGAGCCGGCACGTCGTCCGCTTCGTGGCCGATGCCGGCCGGGTCTTCGCCCTCAAGGAGACCACCGAGGCCGACGCCCGCCGGGAGTACGGCATGTTGCGCCGCCTGGCGATCGAGGACGTGCCCGCCGTGCGGCCCACCGGCGTCGTGACCGGGCGCCGGACGCCGGGGGGCGAGCCCCTGCCGTCGGTGCTCATCAGCCGTTACCTCGACTTCTCTCTGCCCTACCGCTACCTGTTCGGCCACGAGCGCCGCCCCGACCTGCCCGCCCGGCTCATCGACGCCGCCGTGGTCCTCGCGGCGCGCCTCCACGTCGACGGGTTCTTCTGGGGGGACTGCTCCCTGTCGAACCTGCTGTTCCGGAGGGACGCTGGTGCCCTCATGGCGTACCTGGTCGACGCCGAGACCGCCGAGCGCCACGACGAGCTGCCCGACGGCCTGCGGGCGACCGACATCGAGATCGCCCGCGAGAACGTGGCGGGCGGGCTGTTCGACCTGCAGGCGAGCGGCGACCTGGCCCCCGACGTCGACGTGCTCGACCTGGTCGACCAGCTCGAGCAGCGCTACGCGGTGCTCTGGCACGAGCTCACGGGGACCGAGGAGCTGGCGGTCGACGACCGGCATCTCATCGACCGCCGCATCCGGCGGCTCAACGGCCTGGGCTTCGACGTCGGTGAGCTGCTGGTCGAGCACGATCCCGAGGGCGACCGGCTGCGGGTGCGGCCCGTGCTGGTCGAGGAGGGCCACCACTTCCGGGAGCTGCGGCGGCTCACCGGGCTCGAGGTGCAGGAGAACCAGGCCCGCCGCCTGCTCAACGACATCGCCGCCTACCGGGCGTCGCTCGGAGCTGCGGATACGGGCGTGCCCGAGGCGGTGGCGGCGGCGCGCTGGCTGGCCGAGGTCTACGACCCGGTGGTCCAGCGGATCCCCGGTGCCCTACGCGGCCGGCTCGAACCGGCGGAGCTGTTCCACCAGTTGCTGGAGCACCGCTACTACCTGTCCGAGAACGCCGGCGCCGAAGTGCCCATGGACCAGGCGCTGCGGTCGTACCTCGACTCCGTCCTGCCCTACCGCCGGGACGAGCAGACGGTGCTGCGGGACGGGTGATCCCTGCTCGAGCCCGGCCTACCGCGCCGCCAGCTTGTACCGGGCGTACTCCTCGACCCGGGCGAGGTGGCCCGGGCTGCGGAGGAAGCGGTCGCTCAGGTCCGTCAGGTCCTCGCCCTGCTCACGCCACCGGAGCAGACGGCGTTCCAACGGACGGAGGGGGTCGGTGCGCGGCGGCAGGCCCGTGCGCCGATCGAGTCCGGCGAGGAACCGGACCTGGGCGGCCCACCGCTCGCTCCGGCGGAACCGATGGCCGATCTCGGCGTCATCCACCCCGGCGTCCGCCCAGCGCAGGACCCGGCGCTCGACCGGACGTAGGCGCTCGCTGTCAACCATGCACACCTCCTCGGCCGCCGCCGTCAACCAGGGTAGCGGTAGCGTCGCGGTCCATGCTGTGGCGGCGAAAGGCTCCCGACGATCCCCTCGGCCACGTCGATCCGGCGAGCACCTCGTCGCGGTTCCGACCCGCGGTGGCCGAGGCCCTCGAAGCCCGGCGCCGCTACGCCGAGCTTCTCGCCGGCCTGCGAACGGGGCCGATGCGTGACCGGTTGGCTGCCACGGGCGAGCGGCTCGATGCCGGGGTGGTCGCGGTGTGGGAGACCGCCCGGCGGGCCACGGAGATCGAGCGCACGCTGACGACGCTCGAACCCGAGCGCGTGACGGCGGACTACAAGAGGGCCAAGCGGGCCGACGCCGACCCGGAGCTCGAGCGCGTCCTCGGCCAGCGGTTCGCGGCGGTGCAGCGGCTGCTCAACACCCTGGACGACACCGACGGCCGGCTGCCGCTGCTCGACGGGAAGGCGACCTCTCGAGCCCCCTAGCCTCGGCGCCCCATGGTCGCCTCTTCCCGTCGCGTCGCCGCCGAGCAGGCAGTCGCCTTCCGCGTGGCCGCCCACCGCTTGGACGAGCGCAGGCCGAGCGGCGACCCGATCGGCGCCCTGGTGGACGCCGCTGCCGTGTGCGCGGTGCAGGACACGCCCCCCGGCAATGCGGGCGTGGCGCTGGCGGCGCGGGTCGACCGGCTCACGCCGCCGGCGCTCGAGGGCGGGTTGTTCCACGAACGGTCGCTCATCCGCATGCTCGGACCCCGAGGTGCCGCCTACGTCGCGCCGCGGCGCGACGCCACGGTGTTCGGGCCGGGGTCGCTGGCGTCGGACGAGGACTCGCTGCGCGAGCAGCTCGCCGGCTCGTGGCCACCGATAGAGGAAGCGGGCTGGACCGCCCGGGAGGCGCTGGCCGAGGTGCTGGGCGTGGTGGCCGCGGTCCTGGCCGACGGCGAGCTCCGCACCAAGGGCCAGCTCAGCGAGGCGCTCCACGGGCAGTTGCCGGCCGAGCTCGAACCATGGTGCGAGGTGTGCGACGCGCACCACGTGCCCGAGCAGCTGCTGCGGCTCGCGGGCGTGGCTGGCGTGTTCTGCTACGGCTGGCCGTGGGGGACCCGGCAGACCTTGGTGGGCGCCGACGTCTGGCTGGGGGGACCGTTCGGGGGCGACGTCCCGGCGGCGCGGCGTGAGCTCGTCCGCCGGTTCGTGCACGCCTACGGGCCGGTGACGCCCCCGCATCTCGCCGCCTGGACCGGCATCGGTGTCAGCGACGCGCGTCAGAGGTTCCTGGACATCCAGCCCGAGCTCGTCGAGGTGAGGCTCGACGGGGCCCCCGCGTGGGTGCTGGCCAACGATCTCGGCATGCTGGACGATCCCCCGACCGCGAGCGGGGCTCGTCTTTTGCCCGCCGGCGACCCGTTCCTCGCCCAGCGGGACCGGGCCACGCTCCTGCCCGACCGGGCGTTGCAGCGGGCCGTGTGGCGACCCGCCGGCAGTCCCGGCCTCGTGCTCGTGACCGGCCGTCCCGTCGGCTCCTGGACGGCCCGGAGCGTGGCCGGGCGGCTGGAGGTCACGGTCCGCCCGTTCGCCAACCTCCGCGACCGGCAGCGCCGCGCCGTCGAGCAGGAGGCCGCGCTCGTGGCCCCCTTCCGGGGACGCGACGAGGCGGTCGTCGCCTTCGCCGACTGAGTGTTGTCCCGGTCGACGATCGGCGATCATGGGGGCATGACCGCCATCGACATCCCCGTTGCGCTCCACCGGGGGGAGAGCGACCTCCCCTTCGTCGACCTGGGTGACGGGTCGGACCTGCAGCTGCTGCAATGCGACGTCGAGGCCGGGCTGTGGGTCGTCCGCACCCGGTTCCAGCCCGGATACGTCGTGCCGACGCACAAGCACACCGGCGAGGTGTTCGCCTTCACGATCGCCGGGTCGTGGAAGTACAAGGAATATCCCGAGGTGAACACGGCCGGTTCGTACCTCTACGAGCCGGCGGGCTCGGTGCACACGCTCACGGTCCCCGAGGACCAGCAGGGCGTCACCGACGTGTGGTTCGCCATCCGGGGCGCCAACCTCAACCTCGACCCCGACGGCAACGTCACGACCGTGATCGACGCCGGCACCATCCGGGACTTCTACCTCGCCATGTGCGAGGGCAT
>DASQUY010000632.1:0-5110 GCA_035641055.1 Acidimicrobiales bacterium
CCCGCCGGTCGATCCGGAGGACGTGCCTCAGGCGCTGGCCCGCCTGGCCGACCACAGCCTGCTCGTTGTGACCCCCGGTCCCGACGGCACCTGCTACCGCCTCCTGGAGACGGTCAGCCAGTACGGCGGCGAGCTGCTCGACGAGGTGGGGGAGCACGACGCCGTGCACGCTCGCCACCTGGCGTGGTGCCAATCCCTGGCGGCGGCACTGGAGACCGGCGAGGGCGCCCGTGCCCCGGCCTTCGAGGCAGTGGTCGACGACCTCCGGGCCGCGCTGACCTGGGCCTCAGGAGAGCCCGATCGTCGGGCCGCCGCCCACGAGCTGGCCCTGCGGCTGGCGCGGCTCGCGTTCTCGCACCGGCTGCTCCGCGAATCCCAGCGGCGCTACGAGCAGGCGGCGGCGCTGGCCGGCAACGACGCCGAGGCCGCCGAGGCGCTGCACCTGGCTGCGGGGGCGGCAGCGGCGGGCCTCTGGGGCAACGAGACCGTGCGCCTCTACCGCGCCGCGGCCGATGCCGCCCGGCGAGCGGGCGACCGGCGCCGGGCTGCGCTGGACCTGGCCCGGACGGTCGAGTGCGCCCACCGCTTCCCCGGGATCATGCACGAGCTCCTGTCGCAGGAGGAGCTTGCCACCCTGCTGGCGGAGGCGCGAGTGCTCGCCGGCGGCGACCCGCACGTCGAGGCGGCGATCCTCACTGCCACCGCCACCGCCCCGAACATCGGCGATCGTGACCCGCTGAACGCCGAGTTGGCCGAGCGAGCGGTGGAACTGGCCCGCCGCGTGGACGACGCTCGGCTGGAGAGCGGGGCGCTCGACCAGCTGGAGGTCTCGCAGCTCGCGGTGGGCGATGTGCTGGGCGCCGCCGCCGGCGCACAACGCCGCGTGGCGCTGCTGTCGCCGAGATGGGGGGACGTCGACGTGGCCTTCGAGCTGTCCGATGCCCTCCACATGGCCGCCATGACGAGCATCGGCGTCGGCGACCTGGCCGCGGGCCGGGACTTCGCCCGCCAGCGGCTCGATCTCCCCTTCCACGGCGAGGAGCGCCACATGGCCGTCGACTGGCTGCTCGTGGTCGCCGCCCTGGCCGGGGATCTGGACGAGGCGGTCGAGCTCACCCGACGGTTCCGCGCGGGGTGGGAGCGGGCCGGTCGGCCTCCTTGGGGCGGGTTCGCGGTGACGCCGGCGGCGGCGGCCATGGTGTTCGGGCTGCGCGGCGACGACCAGGCGCGGGAGGAGTGGCTCGGCATCCTCGCCGAGATGCGCCGTGTCGTCGCGCCCGTGATGGAGCGGATCCCCCGGTTCGGGCCCACGTTCGAGGCCCTCGTGGCCCTGCACCGGGGCGAGCTCGACGCGGCGTCGGCCGCGCTGGCCGAGGACCCCGGGTCGGTCCCCCACTGGCACACGGGCGTGTGGAACCAGTGGTACTCGGCTCTGTGGGCGGAGACCACGGTGCTGGCCGAGCGTCCCGACCGGTACGACCGCCTGGCCCGGGCCCGCATGATCACCGCCCGCAACCCCATCGCCGCGGCCGTCGTCGATCGGGCCGAGGCGCTGGCCGCCGGCGACCGCGCCGGGCTCGTCGCCAGCGCGGCCGCCTTCGAGGCCGCCGGCTGCCGCTACCAGCGGGCCCGCACCCTCGTCCTCGCCGGCGGAGACGAGCGGGTCGAGGGCGAAGCGGCGCTGGCCGCCCTCGGGGCGGCGCCCATGGCTCTCCAGGCGGACTGGCTCACCCGCCGGATACGGCGGGCATGATCGCCACCTCGGCCCCGGACGCCAGGGGGGTGTCCTGCTCGGCGAGGTCGCGGATGTTGGCGTCGCCGAGGAACAGGTTGACGTGGCGCCGGAGGCGGCGCTGCTCGTCGCGCAGCCGGCGTTCGAGGTCGGGGTGGACCTCCGCCAGGTGATCGAGCAGGGCGCCGACGGTCGGCGCCTCCCCGAGCGCCGCCACCTCGACGTCGACACGGGGCCCGCCGCCGACGCAGGACCGCAGGCTGGCCGGGACCCGCACGTGCACCCGGGCGTCGTGCCGACCGGAGCTCACGGCAGCTCGGCCGCCCGCACCACCAGCACGTCGGGGAGATGGCGCACGATCTCCGACCACGAGTCGCCCTCGTCGCGGCTGGCGAACACCTCGCCAGCCCGGGTGCCGAAGTAGACGCCGGCGGGGTCGGCGTCGTCGGTGCACAGGGCGTCGCGCAGCACGCTCACGTAGGCGTGCTCCTGGGGCAGGCCCGCGGACAGCGCCTCCCACGTCTCGCCGGCGTCGGCCGTGCGGTAGATCCGGCAGCGGCTGTCGGGCGGCATGCGGTGCTCGTCTTTGACCAGGGGGTACACGTACGCCGTGCCCGGCCGGTGGGGGTGCACGGCGAGCGGGAAGCCGAAGTCGGCGGGGAGCCCGTCGCCGATCGCCCGCCACGTGGTCCCGCCGTCGTCGCTGCGGTACACGCCGCCGTGGTTCTGCAGGAAGAGCTGGTCCGGACGCTCGGGGTGGGCGGCGAACTTGTGGACGCACTGGCCGAAGGTCGGGCGCTGGTCCGGCATGCGCCAGGCGTCGATGCCGGTGTTGGATGCCGTCCACGACTTGCCGCCGACGTCACTGCGGTACACGCCGGCGGCCGACACGCCCACGAGCAGCCGGTCGGGATCGGAGGGGTGAGGCACCACCGTGTGCAGGCACTCGCCACCCCCGCCCGGCATCCACTGCTGGCGGTGCGGATGCCGCCACAGCGGTTCGACCAGCGAGAAGGTCTGCCCGGCGTCGTCGGAGCGGAACAGCGCCGCCGGTTCGACCCCGGCCCACACCACGTCCGGCTGCTCGGAGCCCGCCGGCTGGAGCTGCCACGCCCGCACCAGCGCGGCGCCCGTCTCGGCGGGGAACCGGATGGTCCCACCCTCGGTCTCGTGCCACGTGCCGCCCAGGTCGTCGGAGCGGAACACCGATGGGCCCCAGTGGGGACTGTCGGCGCCCGCCAGCAGGCGGGGCGCACCGCCCGCGGCGGCCGGGCGGGTGTCGAGGGCGGCGGCATAGACGGCGTTCATCGGGAAGTGCGGCCCGTCGAGCGACCACGTCGCCCGGTTGTCGCTGCGGGCGAGGAAGAGGCCCTTGCGGGTGCCGATCATCAGCAGTGTGGTCATGTGCTCCCCGAGTCGCCGACGTCCCCGATGTGGTCCCGTTCCCGGTCGGAATGTAGCCGGCCGGCGTGCAGCTCCAGCACGCGATCGGCGCCGTCGAGGGCGGCCCGGTTGTGGCTGGCGAGCACGCACGCCGTGCCCCCGTCGGCGAGGCGCCGCAGGACGAACATCATCGCCTCGGCCCACTCGACGTTCTGGTGGGCCACGGGCTCGTCGGCCAGCAGCAGGCGGGGCCGCACGACGACGGCCCGGGCCAGGGCCGTGCGCTGCTGCTCGCCGAGCGAGACCTCGCTGGGATAGCGGTCGGCGAGATGGTCGACGCCGAGCTGCCGCATGAGCGTGTCCGGGTCGCCGGCGCCGGGGGTCGTGTCGAGCCGGAGCGGCAGGGCGATGTTCTCGGCCACCGTGAGCTCCTCCAGGAGGCCGAGCGACTGCGGCAGGACGGCCAGCTCCTGCCACGGTCGCGGGCGATCGCCGGCGTCCACCCCGAGGACGACGGCCGTGCCGGCGTCGGGCTCCTCCCACCCGGCGAGGATGGTGAGCAGCGTCGTCTTGCCCGATCCCGACCGACCCGCCACCGCCACGATCTCGCCACTCACGACCGTGAGGTCCAGGCCGTCGAGGACGCGCCGCGGTCCGGCGGGGGCGGCGAACGACTTCTGCACCCGGGCGAGGCGGACGACGGTGCCGTCGGCGGCGGTCACGCCGCCACCACCTGACCGTCCCGCAGGGTGACGACGTCCTGGGCGGCCTCGACCACCGCCGGGTCGTGCGAGGCGACGACCAGGGTGGCGCCGTGCTCCACGAGATGGCGCATGGTCTCGACGACGGTGTCGCCGGCGGCGGCGTCGAGCTCGGCCGTGGGCTCGTCGGCCAGCAGCAGGGTGGGGGTGCCGATGGCTGCCGCCGCGAACGCCACCCGCTGCTGCTCGCCGCCCGACAGCTCGTGGGGGTAGCTGCCGGCCCGGTCGGCCAGGCCCACGACGTCGAGCAGCGCCGCGGCCCCGCCCGGGTCGACGCCGCGCAGGCGCGCCGCCAGCTCGACCTGCTCGACGGCGGGCAGGTACTCGACGAGGTTGTCGGCCGGGTCCTGGAGGACGATGCCCATGGCGCGCCGCCGCAGCCGCCGGAGCGGCCCGGCGCGCAGGGAGGTCACGTCCGTGCCGTCGATCTCGAGCCGGCCGCCGGTCGGGCGCTGGAGGCCGGCGAGCACCCGCAGCAGCGACGACTTGCCCGAGCCCGACGGCCCCGCCACCACGCCGAGCCGGCGGTGGCCGAAGGCGGCGTCGACGTCGCGGAGGGCGTGCACGACCGTCGCCCGGGTGGGGTAGTCCACGCTCAGGCCGTGGCAACGAACGGCGAGCTCAGACGCCGGCACGGAGCACCTCCACGGGATCGTCGCGGTCGGTGTGTCGCTGCGCCAGGATCGCAGCCAGCCCCGCGACCACCAGGGCCACGATCGCCAGGGCGACGGCAGTCCCGACGGCCAGGCGGAGAAGCGGGGCGGGCCGGAAGCCGGGCACGGGATCGATGCGGCCGTAGGCCAGCCCCGCGCCGAGCAGGGCCACGCCCAACCCCACCCAGCAGCCGACCACGACGCTGGCGGTCAGCTCGGCGACGAGCGCCCGGCGGTGCGAGCCCACGCGAAGCCCCATGCGGCGGGCGAAGGCGTAGCCCAGCACCCGGCCGCGGCGGCGAGCGTCGACGTAGACGGCGAGGCCGCCGAGCGTCAGCAGCCCGGCGGCGATGCCGAGCGACCGCATGAAACCGAACGTCCACGACACGGTGAGGAACGACGCCCGATCGACCACCTCGTCCACCCGGCGAGTCTCGCGGAGCTCGATGCCGGCGGCGTCGAGGCGGGACAGGACGTCGCCGCGGTCGCCGCGCACCCACGCCTGGCGTCTCCAGCCGATCGAGTACCTCGCCCAGCGACGCGTCGGCGAAGCTCGGCTCCCAGAAGGCGGCGCGCTCGAA
>DASQUY010000633.1:0-2236 GCA_035641055.1 Acidimicrobiales bacterium
CCGCTGATCTACTGGGCCAAGACGTCGTGGTTCGTGCGGACCACCGCCCGACAGGCCGACCTGCTGGCCCAGAACGAGACCATCGCCTGGTATCCCGACCACATCAAACACGGCCGGTTCGGCCGCTGGCTCGAGAACAACGTCGACTGGGCGCTGTCGCGCGACCGCTATTGGGGCACCCCCCTGCCCGTCTGGCGGTGCCGCGGCTGCGGCACGGACACGTGCGTCGGCTCGGTGGCGGAGCTGTCCGAGCTGGCGGGGCACGACCTGTCAGACCTCGACCTGCACCGCCCCTACGTCGATGACGTCACCTGGCCGTGCCGCCGGGACGGGTGCTCCGGCACGGTCCGGCGGGTGCCCCCGGTGCTGGACGCCTGGTTCGACTCCGGGTCGATGCCCTCGGCGCAGTTCCACCACCCGTTCGCCGGCGACCGGCGGTTCGAGGCCACGTTCCCCGCCGACTTCATCTGCGAGGCGATCGACCAGACCCGGGGCTGGTTCTACACGCTGCTGGCGGTCAACACCCTCGTGTTCGGCTCGGCGCCGTATCGCAACGTCGTGTGCCTCGAGCTCCTGGTCGACGAGCAGGGCCGCAAGATGTCGACCTCGAAGCGCAACATCATCGACCCCTGGCAGATCTTCACCGGGTTCGGCGCCGACGCGCTGCGCTGGTACTTCTTCTCGTCCGGCCAACCCTGGACGCCGCGCCGCGTGTCCGAGGACGGCATCCGCGAGTCCACCCGCCAGACGCTGGTCACGCTCTGGAACGTCCTCGGCTTCTTCGTCACCTACGCCGACCTCGACGGCTGGCGACCCGGCCCCGAGGCGGACACCCCCGGGAGCACCCGTCCCGAGTCTGCCCACGTGCTCGATCGCTGGGTGCTGAGCGAGCTCGACGACTGCGTGGCCGGGGTGACCGCCGCCCTCGAGCGCTTCGACGCCCTCGGTGCCGCCACCCGGCTCGCCCGGTTCGTCGACGACCTCTCCAACTGGTACGTGCGGCGCAGCCGCCCCCGGTTCTGGAACGCCAACGACACCGAGGCCCACGCCACCCTGCACCGGGCCCTCGTGGTCGCCAGCAAGCTCCTGGCGCCGTTCTGCCCCTTCCTCGCCGACGAGCTCTACGTCACGCTCACCGGCGAGACGTCGGTGCACCTGACCGACTGGCCGGAGCCATCAGGCGCCAGCGACGCCGCGCTGGCCGCCCAGATGGCCGCCGCCCGCAAACTGGTGGCGCTCGGCCGGGCTGCCCGCACGGACGCCAAGGTCAGGGTCCGCCAGCCGCTGCGGCGGGCGCTGCTCCTGCATCCTGGCGCTGAGCTCGGCCCCGAGGTGCTCGCCGAGGTCGCGTCCGAGCTCAACGTCAAGGCCCTGGACGACATCGACACGCTGTCGGGCCTGATGTCGTGGACGGTCGTACCCAACTTCCGCGCCCTGGGGCCGCGGCTCGGGTCCAAGGTCAACGACGTCAAGCGGGCGCTGGCCGAAGCCGACGGCTCGGCGCTGCAGCGCCAGCTCGAGTCGGAGGGGTTCGTCGAGGTGGCCGGCGAGCGGCTCAGCGCCGACGACGTGGAGGTCCGGGCTCAGCGGCACGAGGACTTCGCCTTGGCGGAGGACGGCGGGTGGGCGGTGGCCCTCGACCTGGAGCTCGACGACCGGCTCCGGCGGGAGGGTCTGGCCCGCGAGCTCGTCCGCAGCCTCAACGAGCTCCGCAAGGACGTGGGGCTTGACATCGCCGACCGGGTGGCCCTCGCCGTGCAGGCGGACGACGAGCTGTGGGCCGCCCTCGAGGCCCACCGCGACTACGTGATGGGCGAGGTGCTGGCGGTCGAGCTGGTGACGACCGACAGCGGCGGGGCGCGGCGGCTCGACGTCGACGGCCACGAGGTTGCCGTCGACGTCGAGCGCGTGTAGCTCTCGTCGCTCTCGTCCCCCTCAGTCGCCCTCGGGGGAGTCGGGACCGAAGACGGCCCGGCCCCACTCGCTGGGCCGGCTCTCCGGAGGGTCGGCCGGGCTCTCGGTGCCGTTGGGGGGTGCCTGCTCCGCGGGTGGTGGCGGCGTCGCGTCGCCCACCGACGGCTGCGGCTCGGGGGGCAGCCACGAACCCGGCGCCTCCCCGGGCACGGTGAACGGCGCGGCAACGGCGGGACCCGCAGGCGGCGCGGCATCGGGCGGGGGCTCGCGGAGGGCCGCGGCCTCGCCGCCCGGCACGACGCCGGCAGCGAACGGCGATGCC
>DASQUY010000634.1:0-2121 GCA_035641055.1 Acidimicrobiales bacterium
CGTGTGACCGCCCAGCCCCCGCCGAAAATGTCACACCCTCCAGTGACAATCGGGGGGTGATAATCAACCACCACCACCACACGGCCGAGCGGGCCGACCGCTTCCTGCGGTCCGGTGCCGGTCGCGCCCTCATCCATCGCATCCTGGCCACGAACCGCCTGCCGCGATCGCTGGCCGACGACCTGGCCCAGGACGCCCTCCGCCGGGTGTGGGTGACGCTCACCTCGGGTGATGGCGTCATCGACAGCCTGGAAGGGTTCGTCACGGTCGTCCTCAACCGGGCGGCCGTCGACATCGTGCGGGGCCGGGTCCGGGGCCCGCAGGCGATCGACTGGCAGCAGGGGGTCGACCTCGACGCCGACGGGTGGGGCTGGCCCTTGGAGGGCCCCTCGCCGCTCGACGTCGAGGCCGACGCCCTCGCCCGCACCGCGCTCGTCTCGGTCCGGCGGGCCGTCCACACCGTGCTGTCCGTCGACCCCGTGTCGGGGGCGGCGGCGTTGGCCTACCTCAACGTCGCGGTCGACGGCGCGCCGGTGGCACCCGACTGCCCCCAGCCGGGTCGCGGCGCCACGCCGACAGACGCCGCCGAGTGGGCGGCGCTCTGGTACGCGGGTCGCCGCGACTGCTTCGTCGATGCCGCGTTGGGTGCGCCGCCACCCGCTGACGCCGCGGCGAGCGGGGCGGTCCGCAAGCGCCGCAGCCGCCACGCCCGGCGGTTCCGCGATCGGCTCCTCCTCGCGGCCCGCATGAGCGGGCTGGAGCCGGAAGGGGTGTCCCATGTCTGAGCCACTCCTCGGTCACGGCGAGCTCGCGGCTCGCTGCGATCCCGCGAGCGGACTGACGACCGTGGGGCCGGGGTCGTGGGGGCCGGCAGGCACGGCCGGGCTCTCCCTCGGCGACGGTCTCGAGCTCGACGTGGACATCGCCCGGCCCACCACCCTCGTCGCCCTGACCATCGAGCCGCCGTCGGGCCGTGCCCCGGGCGCCCACGACGATCGCCTGCACCGGCGGCTCGAGGCCCTGCTCGGACCCCCGCGAGCCCAGGCGCTGCTGCGGCTCGTGCGCGAGCCACGCGGCGACCCCGACGGCCCGGGCGGTGACCGGCAGGACGCGGCCGATCACGGCGACGGCGCCGCTACGGGCGTCGCGCCGGCCCTCCACCGGGCGGCCCTCGCTCAGGCGATCGCCTGCGCCCCCGGGGCGCCACCACCGGTGCAGGCGGTGGGCCTCCTGGAGGCCGCGGCCGAGCTGGCGCAGCTCGACGGGCGCCTCGATGTCGCCCCGCTCGTGCGCCACGACCTGGACGCCGGGGTGGGCCTGCTGGTCGACCTCCTCGCCGACGGCGGCGTCCCGCTGCCCGGGCGTAGGGCAGCACGAGAGCTCACGGCGCTGCTGCGGCGGGTCAGCCGGATCCTCGGCGACCAGCCACTCGCGGCCGACCGCCTGGCAGCTCTCGCCCACCAGCTGGAGCGAGCCCACCACGGCGGGCGCCGCCGCTCCCGCGGTGGCGCGGCCGGCGTTGCCGGGCGTGACGATGGCGGCCGGGCCGCCGGCACCGACCTGACCGCGGGAGCACGCCGCGTGGCGATCGACCTCGGCTCCCTGCCCGGAGCGCTGGCCGAGGCAGGGCTGGCCGCGTGGTGGGCCGATCCCGCGGAGGTCCGGGTGCGCATCGACGGGTGGGCCGACCGCAGGGGCGGGCTCTGGGCCCGGGTCTTCGGCGACGGCGTCCTAGTCGCCCTCGCTCCCTTGGGCACCGACGGCGGCGACGCCGTGGCCCGCCTGGTGGTGCCGCCCGACACCCGCACCCGGCTGGATGTCGACGTGACCGACCGGCCCGAGTTGCCCCGACCGTCGCCGACACTCGCCGCGACGCAGCGGGCCATGCACGTCGGCCGCGCGGCAGCGCAGGCTGAGCGGCTCGGCGACCGAGCGAGCGCCCTCCTGCGTTGGCGTCAGTGCGCCCGGTACTGGGCCCGTGCCCGCGACCCCGGCCGTGTCGAGGCGGCACACGCCCTCGCTCGTCGGGCCGTCGGCGCCGTCTCCGAGTCGGCCCACCACCCGGCCGGAGGGCGGCGCCACACTGGGCCCTTGATCGTCGACCTCGTCGCCGCCGGCGGG
>DASQUY010000635.1:0-8456 GCA_035641055.1 Acidimicrobiales bacterium
CGGTGATCGCGGCCGCCGTGCTCGTGGTGGCGGCGCTCGGGCTGCAGTTCCGGCGCGAGCGTCTGCCCGAGGGCGCCCGCCCCCTCCCGCCGACCTGGGCGGTGGCGCTGGCCGGTCCGGTGGTGCTGGGCGTGGGGCTGATGCAGGCGATCGGTCCCATCCCCGGCCTCGTCGTGCTGGTGGTGCTGATCGTGGTGTTCCTGATCGTCGCCGGCGACATCGTCACGTAGACCCCACGCCTTGACCCCCCGGTCAGGTGGCCGGCTACCGTCGGTCGTACCGCTCGACGAGGGGGTACGTCACCGTGCAGGTCGCCGACAAGGTCCAGGTCCACGACAAGCTCTACATCGACGGCGCCTGGGTGCCGTCCAGGGGGTCGGAGACGCTCGACGTCTTCGACTCGACCAATGGCGAGGTCATCGCCACGATCCGCGAGGGCACGGCCGACGACGTCGACGCCGCCGCCCGGGCGGCCCGCGCCGCCTTCGTCCCCTGGTCGCAGACCACGCCCGAGGAGCGGGCCAAGTTCTGCACCCGAATCGCCGAGGGGCTCGCCGCCCGCATGGACGAGATCGGCACCGTCGTCACCCGCGAGGCGGGCATGCCCAAGTGGCTGAGCCTGATGATCCAGGCGGGGCTGCCGATCAACTCGTTCAACACGGCGGCGCAGGTGGCCGAGTCCTACGAGTACGAGTCCCGGGTGGGCAACAGCCTGGTCGTGAGCGAGCCGGTGGGGGTGGTCGGCTGCATCACGCCGTGGAACTACCCGCTGCACCAGATCTCCGCCAAGGTGGCGTACGCGATCGCCGCCGGCTGCACGGTGGTGCTGAAGCCCAGCGAGGTGGCGCCGCTCGACGCCTTCATCCTCGCCGAGGTCATCCACGACGCCGGCCTGCCCGCTGGCGTGTTCAACCTGGTGACGGGGACCGGGCCCGTGGTGGGCGAGGCCATCGCCTCCCACCCGGAGATCGACATGGTGTCGTTCACCGGGTCCACGCGGGCCGGCAAGCGGGTCGCCGAGGTGGCGTCGCAGTCGCTCAAGCGGGTGGCGCTGGAGCTGGGCGGCAAGTCGGCCAACGTGCTGCTCGACGACCTCGACGACGAGGGGTTCGAGAAGGCCGTGCGCGACGGCGTCGGCAAGTGCTACATCAACTCCGGCCAGACCTGCACGGCGCTCACCCGCATGCTGGTCCCGGCCGGCCGGCTGGCCGACGCCGAGCGCATCGCCGCCGACGAGGCCGAGACCAACTACCAGCCGTCCGACCCGTTCGCCGACGGCGCCCGGCTCGGCCCGCTGTCGAGCCAAGCGCAGGTCGAGCGGGTGACCGGGTACATCACGAAGGGCGTCGATGAGGGCGCCAAGCTCGTGACCGGCGGGCCCGACCGGCCCGAGGGCATGGAGCAGGGGTACTACGTGCGGCCGACGGTCTTCTCCGAGGTGCGCAACGACATGACCATCGCCCAGGAGGAGATCTTCGGCCCGGTCCTGTCGATCATCCCCTACGAGGACGAGGAGGACGCCGCCAGCATCGCCAACGACTCGCAGTACGGCCTGTCGGGCGGCGTGTGGAGCGCCGATGCCGAGCGGGCCCAGGCGTTCGCCCGCCGCATCCGCACCGGTCAGATCGAGGTGAACGGCGGCAACTTCAACCCCAACGCCCCGTTCGGTGGCTACAAGCACAGCGGCTATGGCCGCGAGTACGGCACTCACGGCTTCGAGGAGTTCCTCCAGACCAAGTCGATGCAGCTGTAGCTGGAGCGGGGCTGCCGCCGGCTCCTATGGTCGGCGGCCATGAGGGATCCCGTGCGCGTCACCGTCACCGGGGCGGCCGGCCAGATCGGCTACGCCCTGCTGTTCCGCATCGCCAGCGGCCAGATGCTGGGCGAGGACCAGGCGGTGGTCCTGCAGCTACTGGAGATCCCGCAGGCGCTCGGGGCACTCGACGGCGTGCGAATGGAGCTCGACGACTGCGCCTTCCCGCTGCTGTCCGATGTGGTGTGCACCGACGACCCGGACCGGGCCTTCGAGGGCACGAACATCGCGCTCCTCGTCGGGGCCATGCCCCGCAAAGAGGGCATGGAGCGCGCCGACCTGCTGTCGGCCAACGGCGCCATCTTCACGGCCCAGGGCAAGGCCATCTCGGACAACGCCGCCGACGACGTCCGGGTGCTGGTCGTGGGCAACCCGGCTAACACCAACGCCCTCATCGCCATGAGCAACGCCCCCAACGTGCCCTGTGAGCGGTTCTGCGCCATGACCCGGCTCGACCACAACCGGGCCAAGGCCCAGCTCGCCGCCAAGGCGGGAACCCCCGTCGCCGACGTCACCCGGATGACGATCTGGGGCAACCACTCGGCGACCCAGTACCCCGACGTGTTCCACGCCGAGGTGGCCGGCAAACCGGCGTTCGAGGCCGTCGGCAGCGACCGGAGCTGGCTGGAGGACGAGTTCCTCCCCACGGTGCAGCAGCGGGGGGCGGCGGTCATCAAGGCCCGGGGGTCGTCGTCGGCCGCGTCGGCGGCCAACGCCGCCGTCGAGCACGTGCGCGACTGGGTCCTCGGCACGCCCGAGGGCGACTGGGTGTCGATGGCGGTGCCGTCCGACGGCAGCTACGGGGTGCCGGAGGGACTGGTGTCGAGCTTCCCGTGCACGGCGGCCGGCGGCGACTACCGGATCGTGCCCGGCCTCGACATCGACGACTTCAGCCGGCCCCGCATCGATGCCTCGGTCGCCGAGTTGGCGTCCGAGCGCGACACGGTCGCCGAGCTGGGGTTGATCTGACCTCTACTTGAGGAAGCGGCTGGTGGTGTTGTCCGCCAACACCTTGCCGCCCGTCTGGCAGGTCGGGCAGTAGTTGACCGTGTAGCTGCGGTACTCGACGGCCCGGACCGTGTCGCCGCACACGGGGCACGGCTCGCTGGCGCGGTGATGGACGGCGCCGGGCCGCTCGTCGGACGACGACATGTCGGCCCGGGTTCGCTCGTGGGCCAGGGACTCGGCGATGCACTCGCCGATGGCGGCGTGCAGCCGGTCGACATCGTCGGCCCCGAGCTTGGCCGAGGCAGCGAACGGCGACAGCTTCGCCCGGTGGCAGACCTCGTTGGCGAGACGGCGCCCGATCCCGGCCAGGATGCGCTGGTCGCGTAGCCAGCCGTGCAGGCGCATGGGATGCTCGCCGAGCAGCTTCGCCAGCTCGTCCCGGCCGAGGGTGTCGGCCTCGGGCCCGAGCGTGTCGAGCGGCGGCTGGTCGAGCGGTTCGCCGTCGACCACCCACACGCCCGCCTTGCGCTCGGTGCCCGCCTCGGTGAGCAGGAGGGCGCGTCCGTCGGCGAAGCGCCAACGCCCCTGGCCGCCCCGGGGCTTGGCCGCCTGCTTCTCGTCGACGCGCAGCCGCCCGCCCTGCATGAGGTGGACGACGAACGTCGCCGGCTCGAACCGCAGCAGCAGGTGCTTGCCCCGCCGGCCGACTGAGGCGAGGGCGTGCCCGTGGGCCGACTCCGGCCCGGGCGTGGCGGTCTTGAGCACGGTGAAGGCAAGCGGGGTGAAGCGCTGCAGCGTGGCCCCGGCGAACGCCTCGGTCAGCCGCTCGGCGTGGGCCTGGATCTCGGGCATCTCGGGCACGACCCGTTTCTACCCGCCCACCAGCGAACTTGCGGTGGATAAGGACGCTATGGCGTCCCTAACCACCGCAAGTTCGGACTTTTCAGCGGTGGGAGCGGGCATGGGGCCGCGGTCGCGGGTGGGCGGCGTGGGCGATGGCGTCGGCCACCGTGTCGGCCTCGTCCACCGGGAGCGTCGAGGTCGTGACCCGGATGTGGTCGCCCCCCGAGGGGCCGACGACGAAGGCCGAGCCGGGCGCCACGCCGATCCCCTGGGCGGCGAGGACGATGAGTGCGTCGCGCTCGTGGTCGACGTCGACCCACACGTTGATGCCGTCCCGGCCCGACGACGTGACCCCCCGCTCGGCGAGGGCCTGGCGCAGGGCCGCCCGCCGCTCGGCGTAGATCACCCTCGCCCGGTCGACCGCGGCCGTGCAGGTTGGATCGGTGAGCATCCCCACCAGCACCTGCTGCAGGAACCGGCTCGACCACGACGCCCCCAGGTGGCGGCGGGCCACCAGCGGCTCGACGATGGCGGCCGGCCCACCGAGCGCCGCCAGCCGCAGGTCGGGCCCGTGGGACTTCGAGAAGCTCTGCACCAGGACGGTCTGGTTGGGCACGTGCGCGGCAAGGCTGATGGGGTCGGCCGCGGCGACGGCGCCGCTGTGGTCGTCCTCGACCACGGTTACCCCCGGCGCCCGCTGCACGACCTGGGCCAACTGCCGGGCGCGGCGCCGGGTCATGCTGGCGCCGGTCGGGTTCTGGGCGCGGGGCTGGAGGACGACGGCAGCCGCGGTCCCCTCTGCTAGGGCGCTGGTCAGCGCCGCCGGTAGCACGCCCTGGTCGTCCGCCGCCACCGGGACCGGGGTGGCGCCGAGCACCTCCAGCAGGTCGAGGAACGGCGGGAACGTCGGGTTCTCGACGACGACCCGGTCGCCGAAGTGGACGAGTGAGGTCAGCAGCCGGTCGATGCCGTCGAGCGAGCCGTCGACGATCGTCAGCGCCTCGGGCTCACCCACGCCTCCGTCCGCCCAGGCCTGACGCACCAGGGCCTCCAGCGCCGGCACGACCGGGTTGTCGAGGTAGCCGGACAGCGGCGGCTGGCCGTCGACTCGGGCCAGGGCGGGACCGAGCTGCGGCAGCAGCGCCGGGTCGGGGATGCCGGCCGACAGGTCCCGGGCGAAGTGCCCCGCCACCCCGGCCAGCCGCCAGAACCGCGCCGGCTCGCTGGGCGGCGTCGACCCGTTCACGTACGAGCCGTTGCGTCCCCGCGTCTCGATCGCCCCCACCCGGGCCAACAACCGCCACGCCTCGCCGACGGTGGTGGGGCTGACGCCCAGCTCCCGGGCCAGCACCCGCACGGTGGGCAGCCGGGTCCCGGGCGGAAGCTCGCCGGAGCGGATCAGCCGGTTGACGGCGGCGGCCAATCCGTGGGCGGAGCGGTCGGCGACGGCCTCGACGATGCGGGTGGCCTCGTTCGGTGCAGGCATGGCGCTCTTCTTTGTCCCGTAACAGAGTGCGTATTGCACCACCGGTGCCAGGATCATAAGTTCGGCCTTGCTCAGCCGCCACCAAGGGGATGTGCCCATGGCGAACGTCGTGCGGGCCGCGCTGGTCCAGACGAAGTGGACGGGCGACAAGGACTCGATGATCGACGTCCACGAGTCCTACGCCCGGGAGGCCGCCGCCCAGGGGGCTCAGGTCCTGGGCTTCCAGGAGGTGTTCAACAGCCCGTACTTCTGCCAGGTGCAGGACGCCGAGCACTACGGGTGGGCCGAGCCGGTGCCGGACGGACCCACGATCCGCCGGATGCAGGCCCTGGCGAAGGAGACGGGGATGGTGCTGGTCGTGCCGATCTACGAGATCGAGCAGGCCGGCTTCTACTACAACACCGCCGCCGTGATCGACGCCGACGGCGCCTACCTCGGCAAGTACCGCAAGCACCACATCCCCCAGGTGAAGGGGTTCTGGGAGAAGTTCTACTTCCGGCCCGGCAACCTGGGCTGGCCGGTGTTCGACACGGCGGTCGGCCGGGTCGGCGTCTACATCTGCTACGACCGTCACTTCCCGGAGGGCTGGCGGGCGCTCGGCCTGGCCGGCGCCCAGCTTGTCTACAACCCGTCGGCCACCAGCCGCGGGCTGTCGGCCTACCTGTGGCAGCTCGAGCAGCCGGCGGCGGCCGTGGCCAACGAGTACTTCATCGCCGCTATCAACCGGGTCGGCGTCGAGGAGTACGGCGACAACGACTTCTACGGCACCAGCTACTTCGTCGACCCCCGGGGCCAGATCGTCGGCGGGGCCGCCAGCGACCGTGACGAGGAGCTCGTCGTGCGCGAGCTCGACTTCGACATGATCGACGAGGTCCGCCAGCTCTGGGCGTTCTACCGCGACCGCCGCCCGGAGACCTACGGCCCGCTGGCCGAGGGCTGACTGACCCACGATGAGCGCGCACGCTGAGCTCCACGCCCGGCACCGGGCGGTCATGCCGAGCTGGCTGGCGCTCTTCTACGACCAGCCCATCGAGATCGAGCGGGGCGAGGGCCGCCACGTCTGGGACGGCGAAGGCCACCGCTACCTCGACTTCTTCGGCGGGATCCTCACGACCATGACCGCCCACGCCCTGCCCGAGGTCACCAAGGCGGTGAGCGAGCAGGCGGCCCGGATCCTCCACACGTCGACGCTCTACCTCGTCCGGCCGCAGGTCGAGCTGGCGGAGCGGATCGCCGAGCTGTCGGGCATCCCCGAACCCAAGGTGTTCTTCACGACCAGCGGCACCGAGGCCAACGACACCGCCCTGCTGCTGGCCACCGGCTACCGCCGGTCGAACCAGGTCCTCGCCCTCCGCAACAGCTACCACGGCCGCTCGTTCTCGACCGTCGCCATCACCGGCAACCGGAGCTGGTCGGCCACGAGCCTGTCGCCGGTGCACACGTTCTACGTGCACGGCGGGCACCGCTCCGGCGGCCTCCTCGGAGATCTCCCAGACGACGAGTACATCGCCGCCTGTGTGGCCGACCTCGAGGACGTCATCGCCACCCAGACGGCGGGCGACGTGGCGTGCTTCATCGCCGAGCCCATCCAGGGAGTGGGCGGGTTCACGGCGCCACCGGACGGGCTGCTCGGGGCGTTCAAGGAGGTGCTCGACCGGCACGGCATCCTGTGGGTCAGCGACGAGGTCCAGACCGGATGGGGGCGCACCGGGGAGCACTTCTGGGGCTGGCAGGCGCACGCCACCGACGGCCAGGCGCCCGACCTCCTGACCTTCGCCAAGGGGATCGGCAACGGGCTGTCGATCGGCGGGGTCGTGGCCCGCGCGGAGATCATGGACAGCCTGCCCGCCAACTCGATCTCCACCTTCGGCGGCAGTCCGGTCACCACCGCCGGGGCGTTGGCCAACCTCGACTACCTGCTCGACCACGACCTGCAGGGCAACGCCCGGCGGGTCGGTGGCTGGCTGCTGGAGCGGCTGCGCGGGGTCGCCGCCGCCAACGACGCGGTCGGCGACGTGCGGGGCAGGGGCCTGATGATCGGTGTGGAGCTGGTGCGCCCGGACAGCACCGAGCCTTCGCCGGCAGCCGCCACCGCCGCTCTCGAGGCCGCGCGCGACGGCGGCCTGTTGGTGGGCAAGGGCGGGCTGGGTGGCAACGTCCTGCGCATCGCCCCACCGCTGTCGCTCACGCAGGAGGAGGCCGAGGAGGGCGCCGAGATCCTGGCCGCCGCCCTCACTCAGGCAGAGGAGGTTGCATAGGTCATGACCACCGTCATTCGCAACGGCCTCGTGATCACCGCCACCGACGAGGCCGCCGTCGACATCCTGGTCGACGGCGAGAAGGTGGCTGCCCTGGCGGCACCGGAGTCGGGACTGGCCGACGCCTGGGTCGCCGGCGCCGACCGGGTCATCGACGCCACCGGGCGCTACGTCATCCCCGGCGGGGTCGACTGCCACACGCACATGGAGCTTCCGTTCGGCGGCACGTTCGCCTCCGACACGTTCGAGACCGGAACCCGGGCGGCGGCGTGGGGCGGCACCACGACCATCGTCGACTTCGCCGTCCAGACCCCGGGCGTGTCCCTGCGGGAGGGGCTCGACGCCTGGCACGCCAAGGCCGAGGGCAACTGCGCCATCGACTACGGGTTCCACATGATCATGGGCGACGTCACCGACCAGTCGCTCAAGGAGATGGACATGCTGGTCGGCGAGGGCATCACCAGCTTCAAGCTGTTCATGGCCTACCCGGGCGTCTTCTACAGCGACGACGGCCAGGTGCTGCGGGCCATGCAGCGGGCCGCCGACAACAGCTCGCTGATCATGATGCACGCCGAGAACGGCATCGCCATCGACGTGCTCATCGCTCAGGCCCTCGAGCGGGGCCAGACCGACCCCAAGTACCACGGCGTGGTCCGCCACAAGCTGCTGGAGGCCGAGGCCACCCACCGCGCCATCCAGCTCGCCCGGGTCGCCGGGGCACCCGTGTACATCGTGCACCTGTCGGCGGCCGAGGCATTGGCCGAGGTGGTGGCGGCCCGGGACAGCGGGTACCACGCCTTCGCCGAGACCTGCCCCCAGTACCTGTTCCTGTCGGTCGACGACCTGGGACGGCCCGGCTTCGAGGGCGCCAAGTTCGTGTGCTCGACGCCGCTCCGCCCGGTCGAGCACCAGGCCGCCCTGTGGCAGGGGCTGCGCACCAACGACCTCTCGGTCGTGTCCACCGACCACTGCCCGTTCGACTTCCATGGCCAGAAGGAGCTCGGCCGCGGAGATTTCCGCAAGGTCCCGAACGGCCTGCCGGGCGTCGAGGACCGGGTCGATCTGATGCACGACGGTGGCGTCGTCGGTGGGCGGATCACGAGAGAGC
>DASQUY010000636.1:0-11785 GCA_035641055.1 Acidimicrobiales bacterium
GACACCGAGCCGGTTCCTTGAGTCCCCTGTTCCCGAAGAAAGCCGACCTGTTCGTGTCCGACGCCCAGACAACCGCCTCGCCCGACCCCGATACCGACGCCGCCGCCGCAACCGTGAGCTCCGGCGACGACACCCCAGCGGCCGAGGCCGGTTACACCCCCCGCCAGATCGTCGACGACGACCTCGGCGGCAGCTTCGCCGATGCCATCGACGCCACGCTCGTCACGGTCGAGGACGGCGTCATCGTCACCGGCAAGGTCGTGCGGGTCGACCGCGACGAGGTCCTGCTCGACATCGGCTACAAGTCCGAGGGCGTCATCCCCAGCCGCGAGCTCTCGATTCGCAACGACGTCGACGCCAACCAGGTCGTGTCCGTGGGCGACGAGATCGAGGCACTGGTCCTCACCAAGGAGGACAAGGACGGCCGCCTGGTCCTGTCCAAGAAGCGGGCCCAGTACGAGCGGGCCTGGGGTGACATCGAGCGCATCAAGGAGACCGACGGGGTGGTGTCGGGCCCCGTCATCGAGGTGGTCAAGGGTGGGCTGATCCTCGACATCGGGCTGCGCGGGTTCCTGCCCGCCTCGCTGGTCGAGCTGCGCCGGGTGCGCGACCTGCAGCCCTACGTCGGCAAGACGCTCGAGGCAAAGATCATCGAGCTCGACAAGAACCGCAACAACGTCGTGCTGTCCCGCCGAGCGTGGCTCGAGGAGACCCAGCGCGAGCAGCGCGAGGACTTCCTCACCAACCTCAAGGCCGGCGAGGTGCGCAAGGGCGTCGTCTCGAGCGTCGTGAACTTCGGTGCCTTCGTCGACCTCGGCGGCATGGACGGGCTCATCCACGTGTCCGAGCTGTCGTGGAAGCACGTCGATCACCCCGGCTCGGTCGTGCAGGTCGGTGACGAGGTCGAGGTGCAGGTGCTCGACGTCGACCTCGAGCGCGAGCGCATCAGCCTGTCGCTCAAGGCGACGCAGCAGGACCCGTGGCAGGAGTTCGCCACCAGCCACCGGGTGGGCGAGCTGGTCTACGGACGAGTCACCAAGCTCGTGCCGTTCGGGGCGTTCGTGCAGGTGGGCGACGGCATCGAGGGCCTGGTGCACATCTCCGAGATGTCGGCCCACCACGTCGACCTGCCCGAGCAGGTGGTGACGCCGGGCGAGGAGCTGTGGGTCAAGATCATCGACCTCGACCTGCAGCGGCGCCGCATCAGCCTGTCGATCAAGCAGGCGGCCGAGGGCGGCGTCGTGGCCGCCGAGTACCAGGAGCACTTCGGCGAGCACGCTTACGACGAGCAGGGCAACTACATCGGCCCCTCGGTCGAGCACTCACCGGAGGCTGACGAGGCCTGGGCGGAGTACTACGAGCAGGCGCCCGAGGCCGCCGCCGAAGGCGGCGAGGGGCCCGACACGTCCGCCAGCGAGGCTGATGTGCCCGTCGCCGAGGCGGAAGCGCCGCCCGCCGACGACCAGTAGCGGCGACCCATCCAGCCGAGATTGCAGCGCCCCTGTGGGCGCGCCGACTGCCGCAATTTCGGGTGTCGGTACCGCAGGCGACACCGGGGCCTCACCGTGTGTTCACCAGCCGTCGGTATCGTGCGCGCAGATGTCCGACTGGATGCGCTGTCTGGCCCGGCACTACGCCGCCGTGCGGGCGGCCCACCCGCAGGATCAGCTCCTCGTCGTGTTCGACATCGACGGCACGATCCTTGACCCCCACGGCGCCCCCCATCCCGACGTGATGGCGGTCATCCGGTGGTTCCAGATCCAGCCGTCGACGTCGGTGGCGCTCAACACGGGGCGGCCCGAGTCGCGGCGGCACGAGACGCTGGCGTCGTTGGCGTCGGTCGGCCGCCATCACCGGGTCCGGTTCACCCCCGAGCTGGTGCACATGAACCCGGGCGAGGGAGACGGGGGCGGCGCCGCCGGCAAGATCGCCGGCCTGCGGGCGTTCGCCGCCGCCGGCTACCGCACGGTCGCGGTGTTCGACGACGAGCCCGATGTCATCGAGGCCATGGCGGCGGCGAACCTCGGCGGCGAGATCCTGTTCCTCCACGCCCGCACGCTCGCCGAGTCCCGGCGGCCGCTGCCGCGGGGGCTTCCGGGCGGCCACCGGTACGACCTGCGCACCCTCATCGCCGAGGGCGACCTTCCCGACCACGTGGAGCTGGTGTGGCACGGGGTCAACGACCGCGCCAACCTGCGCCACTTCCTCGCCTCGCCGGTGCGCTGGGGCGAGTGCGACGTCAGGCGTGATCCTCACGGGCGGGTCGTGTTGCGCCACGATCCGTTCGACGGCAGTGCCGCCTCGTCCGGCGCCGGGACCGACGGGGAGGAGCGACCGCTCCTGGCCCAGGAGCTGCTGCGGGTGGCGGATGCGGGTGGCAAGGGCATCAAGCTCGACATCAAGCACCACGACGTCCTCGACGACCTCCTGGCCCTGATCGGCCGGCTGGAGTTTGCCGGCGAGGATCTCTGGTTCAATGGCCGCGTCGACGTGCTGGGCGAGGAGGGCTTCCGGCGCCTCCGCCGGGCGTGGCCGGCGACCATCGTGCAGTGCCCGATCGACGCCATCGCCCCGCTGGTGGTGGCGGAGCCGGACCGGGCCAGGGCCGGGCTCGACGAGCTGGCCTCCTGGGGCGTGAACCGGTTCTCGCTGGCCTGGGGTTCGAACCCCAGCGCCACGCTGCTCGATCACCTCGACCGGTGGGGATACGAGGTGAACCTCTACGCGGTCGAGACCCTCGACGATTTCCTGCGGGCCGTGCTGCTGCTACCCCGCTCGGTCACGGCCGACTTCAACTTCCCGGAGTGGCACTACTTCGGCCGCGGGGCCGGTCGCGGCGGCCGCTACCACAGGTACCACGTCGACCCGGCGCCGGTCGCCGCCGACGTCGCCTGACCATTCCAAACTGGTTGTAGCTATGCGGTCATATGCCGCATAGCTACAACCAGAAGGGAATGGGTAACGTCCGCCGGCATGTTGGTCGTCGGGCTCACCGGGGGCATCGGGTCGGGGAAGTCGACGGTGTCGGCCATGCTGGGGTCCAAGGGGGCGGTGGTGGTCGATGCCGACGCCGTGGTGCGCGACCTGCAGCGGCCCGGCACGGCGGTGTTCGACGCCATGGTGGAGCGGTTCGGGGACCGGATCGTCGCCGCCAACGGCACGCTTGACCGCGAGGCGGTGGCCGACATCGTGTTCGGCGACGCCGAGGCGCTGGCGGACCTCAACGCCATCGTGCACCCGGCCGTGGGGGCCGAGATCGCCCGGCGCATGGACGAGCTGTCCCGGACCGACGCCGTCGTCGTGCTCGACGTGCCGCTGCTCGTGGAGTCGAGGCGTGGCTACCCGCTGGCGGGCACGATCGTGGTGGACGTCGACCCCGAGATCGCCCTCGAGCGCCTGGTCGAGCAGCGGGGCATGCGCGCCGACGACGTCCGGGCGCGCATGTCGCGCCAGGCCAGCCGCGAGGAGCGCCGGGCGCGGGCCGACGTGGTGATCAGCAACGCCGGGACGCTGGACGACCTCGCCCGCCAGGTCGACGCCGCCTGGGACTGGATCGAGGACCTGCGGGCGGGCGCCGCCTGAGGCGGGCCCTCAGCCGCAGAAGGGGTGGCGGTGGCTCGTGGGCCACCGCCACCCCCTCGCGTGTACCGGGGTCGGTTGCCTACACGGGTTGCAACGCCTCGAGGCCGCAGGCCACGCCTATGTCGAACAGCTCTTCCTGCAGTTGCTCGTCCCGATCCAGCGCGTCTTCACCCTCGACAATTGCCGTCATCACCACGCGTTTCATGAGGTCGTCGTCGAACTCCCGCTCGAGACACCGTACGGCCTCCTCGGGGATCTCGGGGCCGGCGCGCATCCCCTCGAAGAACGCCTGCCGGACGTCGAAGCACTCGTTCAGGTCTTCCCAGAAGGCGTCGGCCTGTTGCTGGTCGAAGGAGATCCCGAGGTCGGTGAGCGACTGAGCATCGGGGTCATCGAAGATGTCGGGACCACCAGCCTCAGTGATCTGGTCGACGCCGACGGCGTCGACCAGGGCGAAACCCATGCACACCTGCTCCTCCTCGGTGGGCTCGCCGGGGAGATCGTCCGCCGCCGCCATGGCCTCGGCGTAGTCGCGCCGGAGGTCCGGGGACGGATCGCCGTTCGGAGCGTTGCCGTTCGCTTCGGCAGGCTCGCGCCCGCCATCCGAAGAAGCGTCTCCGCTCCCGCCACCGCCGCTCCCACACGCGGCCGCAAAAACGGCCAGCGCCAGGAGCACCGTCAACATCATCCGCCGCATCGTCTCGTCCTTCGTCGTCGCTCGCTACGGTCCCATCTACTACGCGCACCCGGGGCGTTTGGTTCCCTGACCGTTGACGGCGACTTCGGCCTAGCGAACGGTCCCGGAAGTTTGCGCTGGTGACGGTAGAGGCGAACTACCGCCGTCATGCGCCCTGTTGGCGCCAGCGACCGAACGATTCCTGCCGCCGTTGGTGGGGAGCTACGCGCTGCGGCGGGTCGAGGAGATCAGGCGGGTGCCGGTGCCGATCCGCGCGACCGCCGGGGGCCGCCGCCCGAGGCCCCGGCGGAGCCACGCCCGCACCCGCGAGGCGACGTTCCGGTGCCGACCGGACACGGGCTGAGCCGCCGTGGTCTCCGTCGCCGGCGCAGCCGCGTCGGCGAGGCCGTCCACCAGCACCCGGACCAGGTCGCGGGCGCCGCCCACGGGCAAGCGCACCGCGCCGGTGCACACATCCCCGCGCCAGGTGCTCACCACGAAGGTGCGGCGGTCACCGTGCCAGGTGGCGCGCAGGTAGCCCCCGTCCCGCCGGGCGTCTTCGATGAGGGCCCGGCGTCGGTGTGTCGATGCGTCCCCCATGCGTCGAGTGTAAGTCAGCACCTGCGCCGGTGCCCCGGATCGACCCTCCGTCACCCCGCGAAGCGGCGCAGGCCGTCGGCGTCGGAGATGGTGACGGCGCGCCGCGCGGTGGTGACGAGGCCACGCCGACGCAGCTCCGCCAGTCCCCGGGCGACCGACTCACGGGAGGCGCCGATGAGGCCGGAAAGCTCCTGCTGCGAGAGCGCCAGGCCGGCCCGCGCCCGGGCGCCGGTCGCACGTGCCTCGTCGGCGGCTTCGACGAGCACCCGGGCCAGGCGGCGGGTGGCGTCGTAGGGGCCGAACTCGGTGCGGCGGCGGTCCGCGTCCCGCAGGCGGCCGATGATCAGCTGCACCAGGGCCAGGCTGACCCGGGGGTGGGCCTCGAGGAAGGCCCGCAGCTCGCCGGCCGTGATCACACGGCAGCGGAGCGGCTCGAGAGCGACGACGCTGGCCGACCGTCGGCCCCCGGGGTCGAGGGCGCCCATCTCACCGATGGTGTCGCCGGGGCCCCTCACGCACAGCGTGACTTCGTTGCCCTCGAGGGTGACGGTATAGACACGGGCCCGTCCCTCCGACACCACGAACATCGTGTCGCTCTCGTCACCCTCGCGGATCAGCCGCTCGCCCCGCCGGTACGCCCGCGCGTGACCGAGCGTGCCCAGCGCGGCGCGTTCGTCGGGCGCCAGCGAACCCAGGAAGCTGCCGACGCCAGGAAGGTCCGCCACGCTGCGTCACGTTAACCGCCTTTCTCATTCTGGGTGCAGTTGTGCGGTCATATGCCGCATAGCTGCACCCAGTTCGCACGGGATGGGCCCGGGAGTGTCACACCCCACCGGTAGATTCGACCCGATGGCGTCGCGCAGCACCCCGCCGTTCCACATGGTGTCCGAGTTCGCCCCGGCGGGCGACCAGCCGGAGGCGGTCGGGGCGCTCGCCGCGGGCATCGCCAACGGCGAGCGCTACCAGACGCTGCTGGGCATCACCGGTTCCGGCAAGAGCGCCACGATCGGTTGGACCATCGAGCAGGTGCAGAAGCCCACGCTCGTGATCGCCCCCAACAAGTCGCTGGCCGCCCAGCTGGCCAACGAGTTCCGCGAGTTCTTCCCCGACAACCGGGTGGAGTACTTCGTCAGCTACTACGACTACTACCAGCCCGAGGCCTACATCGCCTCCACCGACACCTACATCGAGAAGGACTCGTCGATCAACGACGAGATCGACCGCCTGCGCCACTCCGCCACGGCGGCGCTGCTCACCCGGCGCGACGTGATCGTCGTGGCCTCGGTCTCGTGCATCTACGGCCTGGGCTCGCCGGAGGAGTACCGCGAGAACGTGCTGTTCCACCTGGTCGGCGACCAGATCGACCAGCGGTCGTTCCTCCGCACGCTGGTCGACATGAACTACCAGCGCAACGACACGGCGCTCGGCCGCGGCCGGTTCCGCGTGCGGGGCGACACGATCGAGGTGCACCCCGCCTACGAAGAGACGGTGCTCCGCATCGAGCTGTTCGGCGACGAGATCGAGCGCATCACCGAGCTCGACCCCCTCACCGGCGAGCGGATCCGCGACCTCGAGGACCTGTGGATCTACCCGGCCACGCACTACGTCGCCGGCGCGGAGCGCATGCGCGCGGCCATCGGTCGCATCGAGGCCGAGCTGGCCGAGCGCCTCCAGTACTTCGAGCAGCGCGGCAAGCTGCTCGAGGCGCAGCGGCTGCGCATGCGCACGCAGTACGACCTCGAGATGATGCAGGAGGTCGGGTACTGCAGCGGCATCGAGAACTACTCGGCGCCCATCGACGGCCGGAGCCCCGGCGAGCCGCCGCACACGCTCCTGGACTTCTTCCCGGACGACTACCTGTGCGTCATCGACGAGAGCCACGTCGCCGTGCCCCAGCTCCACGGCCAGTACGAGGGCGACCGCTCGCGCAAGCTCGAGCTGATCACCCACGGGTTCCGCCTGCCGTCCGCCGCCGACAACCGGCCGCTCACGTTCGACGAGTTCATCGAGCGCGTAAACCAGGTGACCTTCCTCTCGGCCACCCCCGCGCCATACGAGCTCGACGTGTCGTCGCAGGTGGTCGAGCAGATCGTGCGGCCCACCGGCCTGGTCGACCCCGAGGTCATCGTGCGGCCGACCAAGGGGCAGATCGACGACCTGATCGGCGAGATCAACGAGCGCATCGCACGCGACCAGCGTGTCCTCGTCACCACGCTCACCAAGAAGATGGCCGAGGACCTCAGCGACTACCTGCTCGAGCAGGGCCTGCGGGTCCGCTACCTGCACTCCAACATCGACACCATCGAGCGCATCGAGATCCTGCGGGCCCTGCGGCTGGGGGAGTTCGACGTGCTGGTGGGGATCAACCTGCTGCGCGAGGGCCTCGACCTGCCCGAGGTGTCGCTGGTGGCCATCCTGGATGCCGACAAGGAGGGGTTCCTCCGCAGCGAGACCTCGCTCATCCAGACCATCGGCCGGGCGGCCCGCAACGTCGACGGCCAGGTTGTCATGTACGCCGACAGCGTCACCGACTCGATGCGCCGGGCGATCGGCGAGACGCAGCGCCGACGCCAGAAGCAGATCGCGTTCAACGCTGAGCACGGCATCGAGCCGCAGACGATCCGTAAGGCGGTCAACGACATCCTCGCCGGCATCCGCCCGGACGAGGGCGCGCCCGTCCCGGGCGACGGGCGCCGACGCGGTCGGCCGGGGGCGGCCGAGAAGCTTCGCACCGAGCTGGCCGACCTGCCGCCCACCGAGCTTGGCCGCCTCATCCAGACGCTCGAGGACGAGATGCACGATGCGGCCGCCGACCTGCGGTTCGAGTACGCCGCCCGGCTGCGCGACGAGGTGAACGAGCTCAAGCGCGAGCTCCGCGAAGCCGGCGTCTGACCCAGCGCCCCCGAACACTCGTACCCCCTTGCTGCCCATCGGCGGGGTGTAGTCCCCCGCCGCGTGGCAGGATGGTGAACTCCGAGCCACCACCAAGTGGCCGGACGGTGACTGACCATCGACAGGGGAGCGAGAGGGTGAGCAACGTCCACTACGACGACGTGGGTCGCGACTTCGACGCCGTGCGCGATCGCCGCCCCGAGGCACGGCGCATCTGGTGCGAGAGGGTCGCGCACCACCTTCCCGATCCGCCGCCGTCGGCGATCGTGGACGTCGGCTCGGGCACCGGCATCTGGTCGAAGGCGTTAGCGGAGACGTTGGACTGTCGCGTCTGTGCCGTCGAGCCCTCCGACGGGATGCGCGCCCGCGCCGTCGAGGCGCGCGCCCACCCCCGGGTCGAGTACGTCCCGGGGCGTGCCGAGGCGCTGCCGTTGCCCCGCGAGTCCGTGGGGGCGGCGTGGCTGTCGACCGTCATCCACCAGCTGCCCGACCTCCCGGCCGCCGCCCGGGACCTGCGCCGGGTGATCGAGCCCGGCGGCCGGGTGCTCATCCGCAGCGGCTATCCCGGCCGGCAGGACGAGATCGAGCTGTTCCATCTGTTCCCGGGGGCGATGCGCGTGGCCGAGCGGTGGCCGACGCTCGGGCGCGTGATCAGCGCCTTCGAGGATGCGGGCTTCACGTTCGATGCCATCGAACGGGTGCGGGAGCCCACCTTCGACAGCTACGAGGAGATGTTGGAGCTGCTGCCGGTGATGCGGCGCAGCGACAGCGCACTCGTCGACCTCGACGACGAGCAGTGGGACAAGGGCATCGCCGCCATCGAGCGGGCGATGGCGGCCAGCGAGCGCCCGTGGGACCTGGGCATGGACCTGCTGGTCCTGCGCTAAAAGCCGAACCTGCGGTGGTTAGGGACGTCATAGCGTCCTCAACCACCGCAAGTTCGCCGGAGGAGCGGCTCCGAACATCCGTTCCGCAGGCGGGCCGAGGCGATAGCCTCTGACGCCGTGAGCGAGCGTCCCGTAGGGCGAAAGAGCGAGCGTGGCTCAGCGCAGCGCTCGGCGCCGAAGGCGCCAAGAGCGGGAAGCACGTCCGACGCGCTCGTCATCCGGGGTGCCCGCGAGCACAACCTGCGCAACATCGATCTCGAGCTGCCCCGAGACAAGCTGATCGTGTTCACGGGGTTGTCGGGCTCGGGGAAGTCGTCGCTCGCCTTCGACACCATCTACGCCGAGGGCCAGCGGCGCTACGTCGAGTCGCTCTCGGCCTACGCCCGCCAGTTCCTCGGGCAGATGGACAAGCCCGACGTCGACTTCATCGAGGGCCTGTCGCCCGCCATCTCCATCGACCAGAAGAGCGCCTCTCGCAACCCCCGGTCCACGGTCGGGACGATCACCGAGGTGTACGACTACCTGCGCCTGTTGTTCGCCCGCATTGGCGTGGTGCACTGCCCCGAGTGCGGCGTCGAGGTCACCCGGCAGACGCCCCAGCAGATCGTCGACCGCGTGATGGAGCTGCCCGAGGGCACGCGCTTCCAGGTGCTGGCCCCGGTGGTGCGCGGCCGCAAGGGCACCTACGAGACCCTGCTCGCCGACCTGGCGGCCCAGGGCTTCGCCCGGGCCCGGGTGGACGGCGAGCTGCACGAGACCTCCGAGCGCGTCGAGCTCGCCCGCTACGAGCAGCACACGATCGAGGTCGTCGTCGACCGGCTCGTGCGGCGCGACGGCATCGGGCGCCGTCTCACCGACTCGCTGGAGACGGCGCTCCAGCTCGCCGACGGCGTGGCCGAGGTCGAGCTCGTGCCCCGGACAGGCGGCCCGACGCCCGAGAGCGAGCCCGCTGGCGACGCCCCCGTCGAGGGCGAGACGCTCACGTTCTCGCAGCACCTGGCCTGCCCCAACGGTCACGGCTCGTTCGACGAGCTGGCCCCCCGCAACTTCTCGTTCAACTCGCCCTACGGCGCGTGCGAGAGCTGCGACGGACTCGGCACCCGCTTCGAGGTCGACCCGGAGATGGTCGTGCCCGATCCCGGCCTGAGCCTCGCCGAGGGGGCCGTCGCCCCGTGGGCGAGCGGGCACCAGCGCTACTTCCAGCGCCTGGTCGTGGCGGTGGCCGAGGAGCTCGGCATCGACATGGACAAGCCGTTCGGCAAGCTCGCTTCCCGGCGCCGGCAGGCGGTCCTGTACGGCAAGGGCGTCGACCGGGTGTGGGTGCGGTTCCGGAACCGCTACGGGCGCGAGCGCACGTATCACGCCCACTACGAGGGCGTGGTGCCCTACCTGCAGCGCCGCCACGCCGAGGCCGAGTCCGACACCGCCCGCGAGCAGGTCGAGGGGTACATGCGCCAGGTGCCGTGCCCGGCCTGCGGGGGCGCGCGCCTCCGGCCGCTGTCGCTGGCCGTCACCGTCGATGGCCACACCATCGCCGATGTCTGCGACATGCCCATCGGCGAGGCGGCCAAGGTGCTGGCGGCGCTCGAGCTGTCCGAGCGCGACCGGCTCATCGCCGAGCAGGTCATCAAGGAGATCAACGCCCGCATGGGGTTCCTGCTCGACGTGGGCCTCGACTACCTCACGCTGTCGCGCTCGGCCGGCACGCTTGCCGGCGGCGAGGCGCAGCGCATCCGGTTGGCGTCGCAGATCGGGTCGGGGCTGGTGGGGGTCCTGTACGTGCTCGACGAGCCGTCGATCGGCCTTCACCAGCGCGACAACCACCGGCTCATGGACACGCTCATGCGGCTGCGCGACCTGGGCAACACCGTCCTGGTGGTCGAGCACGACGAGGACACGATCCGGGCCGCCGACCACGTGGTCGACATCGGCCCCGGCGCGGGGGAGCACGGGGGCGAGATCGTCCACGCCGGCACGGTCCGCCAGCTCGAGCGCAATCGCCGCTCGATCACGGGCCAGTACCTGTCGGGCAAGCGCGAGATCCCCCTGCCGATCCAGCGGCGGCCGCCGGGGGGCCGATGGCTGACGGTGCGCGGGGCCAGGCAGCACAACCTCAAGAGCATCGACGTCACCTTCCCGCTCGGCTGCTTCATTGGCGTCACCGGCGTGTCCGGGTCGGGGAAGTCCACGCTCGTCAACGACATCCTCTACCGGGCGCTGATGCAGCGGATCTACCGCTCGAAGCTGCCGCCCGGACTGCACACCGGCATCGACGGGGCCGAGCACCTCGACAAGGTCATCGACATCGACCAGTCGCCGATCGGCCGCACCCCGCGCTCCAACCCGGCCACCTACACGGGCGTGTTCGACCACATCCGCAAGCTGTTCGCCCAGACCCACGAGGCCAAGGTGCGCGGCTACCTGCCGGGCCGCTTCAGCTTCAACGTGAGCGGCGGGCGCTGCGAGGCGTGCTCCGGTGACGGCACGATCAAGATCGAGATGCACTTCCTGCCGGACGTGTACGTGCCATGCGAGGTCTGCAAGGGCGCCCGCTACAACCGCGACACGCTCGACATCGCCTTCAAGGACCGCAACATTGCCGACGTCCTCGACATGAGCTGCGAGGAGGCGCTCGAGTTATTCGCCAACCAGCCACCCATCGCCCGCCACCTGCGCACGCTGGTCGATGTCGGCCTGGGCTACGTGCGGCTCGGGCAGCCGGCGCCGACATTGTCCGGTGGCGAGGCGCAGCGCGTGAAGCTGGCCAGTGAGCTGCAGAAGCGCTCGACCGGCAAGACGGTCTACATCCTCGACGAGCCGACCACCGGTCTGCACTTCGAGGACATCCGCAAGCTGCTCGGCGTGCTCGGCCGGCTCGTCGACGCGGGCAACACCGTGCTGGTGATCGAGCACAACCTCGATGTCGTGAAGTCGGCGGACTGGATCATCGACCTCGGCCCCGAGGGCGGCGACGCTGGCGGCGAGATAATCGCGACCGGTACCCCCGAAGAGGTCGCAAACGTGGACGAATCCCACACCGGCCGCTTCCTCGCCCCGATCCTGGGGCTGGTCTGACCGCACCGGGCTGCACCGCCTGCAACGAGGTGGCCCGAACGCGGTTCTCGGCCGGATGAGCGACCCCTGGGAG
>DASQUY010000637.1:0-5073 GCA_035641055.1 Acidimicrobiales bacterium
CGGACTTGTAGCCGATGTCGAGCAGGACCTCGTCGCGGTCGACCCGCACGACCTTGCCGGTGACGATCACGCCGTCCTCGACCGTGACGAGCGTGGCGTCGATGGCGTCGGCGAAGCTGCCGCCGAGATCGTCGTCGACGATCTGGCGGGGGGTGTAGGAATCGGTTGTCTGGGCGTCGGACACGAACTGGGCTTTCGTCGGGGGTAGGGAACAGGGCTGCCGGCCCCGTGGGCGAGGGACGACGAGGGCGCGCCGCCTGGCGCGTCGGGGCGAGGGTAGCAGCCGCCTCGCGCCAACCGCTACGACGGTCGTGCCGCGACCAGCAGGAACTCCGCCGTGTCGATCGTCGGCGGGGCGGCGGCGTAGGCGCCCGCGGCGACCGACCAGATGGCCCGCACGTCGAGCCCGGCGCGCTGCGCCAGCAGCCGCAGCTCCCGGGGCGTGAAGCAGGTGGTCCACAAATTGGCCGGGGCGGCGACGCCGTCGGGGTCCCGGACCTCGGTCCCCTCGCGGTTGACGCCGGCGTCGGCGTCGAAGCTGTCGCTGTCCTCCAACCAGCGCACCTGGAAGTAGGCGGAGAACGCCGAGACTCCCGCCACCCCGCCCGGCCGGAGGGCACGGGCGATGCCGGCCAGCACGTCGCCGTCGGCATCGAGCGGCGCCCCCGGGCCGCCGGACAGACCGAAGGCCCCCTGGCAGAGGGAGATAGCGGCGTCGAACTCCCCGTCGAAGCGCAGGTCCCGGGCGTCGACCCGCAGGAACGTGGCGCCGGGCGGAGCGTCACGCCGGGCGAGGTCGACGAACCGCTGGCTGATGTCCACGCCCACCACCTCGATGCCCCGCTCGGCCAAGGCGTGGGCGTGGCGCCCGGGCCCGCACCCCACGTCCAGCAGGCGCTTGGGAGGCGTGAGGTCGAGGGCGCCCACGAGGAAGTCGGCCTCCTGCACCGTCCCCTTCGTGAACGAGTAGCGCAGGTAGGCCTCGCCCATGTGGTCGGCGAGCGGCTCGAACCAGTGGTCGGGGCCGGAGGGCGGCGACGTCACCCCTTGGCGTCCGCCCAGCTCGCGCCGAACGCCAGGTTGACCTCGAGCGGGACGCTCAGATCGACGGCGCCGCGCATGGCGTCGACCACCACGTCGGCGGCCCGGTCGTGCTCGGCGGGCGGGACCTCCAGCAGCACCTCGTCGTGCACCTGGAGGATCAGGCGGCTGGCCATCTCCCGCTCCTCCAGCGCGGCCGTGAGCCGAACGAGCGCCACCTTGAAGATGTCGGCCGCCAACCCCTGGATGCCGGCGTTCATCGCCTGCCGCTCGCCCGCCTGCCGGATGCGGTAGTTGGGTGACGACAGCTCGGGGATCTGCCGCCGCCGCCCGAACAGCGTCTCGGTGTACCCCCGCTCCCGGGCCTCGGCCACGGTACGCTCCATGTAGTCCTTCACGGCGGGGAACGCCTCGAAGTAGGCGGCCAGGATGAGCGCGGCGTCCTCGGTGGGGATGTTGAGCCGCTGCCCCAGGCCGTACGCCTCCATGCCGTACGCCAGGCCGTAGGACACCATCTTGGCCTTCGAACGCTGCTCGATCGTGACGTCGGCGGGGGCGACGCCGAACACCCGCGACGCCGTCTCCGTGTGGATGTCGCGACGGGACCGGAAGCTCTCCACGAGCCCCGGGTCCTGGGCCAGGTGGGCGATGCAGCGCAGCTCGATCTGGTTGTAGTCGGCCACCAACAGCTCGTAGCCCGGGGCGGGCACGAACGCCTTGCGGAACTCGCGGCCGATCTCGCTGCGCACCGGGATGTTGTGGAGGTTGGGCTGGTCGGACGACAGCCGGCCCGTGCGGGCCACGGTCTGGTTGAACGTGGCGTGGATCCGCCCGTCGTCGGCAACCTCGGCCAACAGCCCGTCGCCGTACGTGGAGCGCAGCTTCTCGACCTCGCGGTAGGCCAGCAGGTGCTCGATGATCGGGTGCTGCCCGACCAGCTTCTCCAGCGACGACGCGTCGGTGGAATAGCCGGTCTTGGTGCGCTTCTGGGGGGTGAGGCCCAGCTTGTCGAACAGCATCTCCCGGAGCTGCGGCGTCGAGTTCACGTTGAACTCGGTGCCGGCGTCGTCGTAGACCTGCTGCCGCAGCCCCTCCACCTCGGCGTTGAGCCGGTCACGCAGCGCCCGCAGCTCGTTGGCGTCGACGCCGACGCCCGTGTGCTCCATGTGGGCCAGCACCCGCACGAGCGGCACCTCGACCTCGTCGTTGAGCGCCCGCAAGGACTGCCGGTCGAGCGCCTGGCCGAGAGGCTCCACCAGCCGGTCGACCCCCAGCGCCTCGCGGGCGGCGCGCCGCGACGGCGCCACCGCCGAGCCCTCGAGGTCGAGCTGTCCCTCGGCCGGGCCGTCATCGGCCGGCAGCTCGGCGCCGGCGTAGCGGCGCACCACCTCGTCGAGCACGTAGCGGGACTCGGCCGGATCGAGCAGGTAGGCGGCGATGGCCGTGTCGAGCGCCAGGGAGCGCACGTCGACACCCAGGTCGAGCAGCGACCGCATCAGCGCCTTGGCCTGGTGAGCGGCGACCGGGCGCCCGTCGCCGGCCGGCGCCGCCACGAGTCGGGCGAGCGCCGCCCGGACCGCCTCGTCGCCCAACGTCGGGGCCGGGATCCACGCGACCCCGCCGGCCACACCGTCGGTCACCAGCGCCAGCCCGTGGAGGGGGCTGCGCCCCTCTTCCCCCTCCCAGGCGGCGGCCACGGCGAGCGGCAACCCCTCCCTGGCCCCCAGGTCGTCGAGCAGCGCCGTCGCGTCTTCGGGCGACTCCACCGCGGTCGCCTCCGCTTCGAGCACCTCGGCCGGCGGGCCGGCCACACCCAGGTCCTCGCCCAGCGCCTCGGTCAGCCGCTCCCCGAGGCTGTGGAACTCGAGGAAGTCGAACAGCCGCCGCACCTCCGCCACGTCCGGGGCTCGGCGGTCGAGCTCGTCGACGGTCACCCCCACCGGGGCATCACAGATCAGCCAGGACACCTCGAGGTTGCGCCGCACCTGCTCCTCGTGCTCGCTCAGGCTGGCCCGCAGCTTGGGCTTCTGCTCGTCCAGATGCTCGAAGACGCCGTCGAGGCCCCCGTAGGTGGTGACGAGCTTGGCGGCGGTCTTCTCGCCGACGCCGGGGACGCCGGGCAGGTTGTCGGACGGGTCCCCGCGCAGCGCGGCGTAGTGCGGGTAGAGGGCCGGCGGCACGCCCGTGCGCTCGGCGATGCCCGCCTCGTCGTAGAGGACGTAGTCGGACACGCCGCGCCTGTTGTAGAGGACCTTGACGTGAGGATCCTCGACCAGCTGGTAGACGTCGCGGTCACCGGTCACGATGATCACATCGAGGCCCGCGTCGCGGCCCTGCGTGGCCAGCGTGGCGATGATGTCGTCGGCTTCGTAGCCGGGGAGCTCCAGCACCCGGATGCCGAGGGTCTCCGCCACCTGACGGACGAGCCCGACCTGCTGGCGCAGGATGTCGGGGGCGGCCTGGCGGTTGGCCTTGTAGTCCTCGACCCGCTCGTGGCGGAAGGTCGGCTCGGGGCGGTCGAAGGCCACGGCCATGCGCCGGTGCCCGTGGTCCCTCATGAGGTTGATGAGCATCGACGTGAAGCCGAAGACGGCGTTGGTGACCTGCCCGGAGGCGGTCGACAGGTCGGTGGGGAGGGCGAAGAACGCGCGGTAGGTGAGGGAGTTCCCGTCGATCAGGAGAAGGGGATCGTCGGCCACTACTCCCCCGGCTTGATCTCGCCGTCGATGATGCGTTGGGCGACGGTGCGCATCGTCACGCGCTCGGACATGGCACGGCGCTGGATGAAGCTGAACGCCTCGCTCTCGCCCAGGCTGTGCTCGTCCATGAGCCTGCCCTTGGCCCGGTCGACCACCTTGCGGGTCTCGAGCTGTTCCTCCAGGCTCGCCGTCTGGTCGGCCAGCGCCTTGATCTCCCGGAAGCGGCCGAGCGCCACCTCCACGGCCGGGACGAGCTCGCTGCGCTCGAACGGCTTGACCAGGTAGGCCAAGGCCCCGGCGTCGCGGGCCTGTTCGATGAGATCGCGCTGGCTGAACGCCGTCAGGATCAGCACGGCCGCCCGCCTCTCGCCGGCGATCTCGCGGGCGGCGGCCAGCCCGTCGAGCCCCGGCATCTTGATGTCGAGGATGGCGAGATCCGGCTCGTGCTCGCGGACCAGCTTGACCGCCTCGTCGCCGCGACCGGTCTCGCCGACAACCTCGTAGCCCTCTTCCTCGAGGGTCTCCTTCAGGTCGAGGCGGATTATGGCCTCGTCCTCGGCGATGACGACGCGGGTAGGCAAGGTCGCTTCCTTTCGGGGTGGGTACGTTCTACCCGGATTCGGTGACGAGCCGGTCGAGCAGCTCGTCCTGGTCGCGCTCCAGCTTGGTGATCTCGGCGAGCACGGCGGCGCGGTGTCGACGCATGGCCTCGGCGTGGCGCTCCGCCTGCTGGTGGTCGACGTCGGCGACCGGGGTCTCGGACACCAGTGCCCGGAGCCGGGCGTCGTCGGCGGCGTCGGCCAGGTGGTCGAGCTGTTCCCCGGAGACCTCCAGCTCGTCGCGCAGCTGCTGCAGGCGCGAGGCGACCTGGCGGAGGCGCCGCTCGACCAAGGACTTGGACACGAGGCCGATATTACGTGGTGGCGTCGTAGGGGCCGGCTGGTTGACTGTGCGCCGGATGCGGCGCCTCCTCCTCCTGGCCCTGATCTGGGGTTGGTCGTTCCTGTTCATCAAGATCGCCGGCGAGGGCCTGAGCCCCACGACCGTGGCGTGGGGGCGCATCGCGTTGGGCGCAGCCGTGCTCTACGCCGTCCTCCGCTCCCAGGGCGCGCAGATCCCCCTGGACGCCACGTCGCTGCGGCACTACGCGGTCGTGGCCCTGGCCGGCAGCGTCGTGCCCTTCAGCCTGCTGGCGTGGGGCGAGCAGCACATCACGTCGGCGCTGACGGCCGTGCTCAACGCCTCGACACCGCTGTTCACCGCCACGTTCGCCGCCGTCGGGCTGCGCGAGCGGCTCGGTCGCCTGCAGGTCGGCGGCCTGCTGCTCGGCGTC
>DASQUY010000638.1:0-6086 GCA_035641055.1 Acidimicrobiales bacterium
CTCGTCGCGGGCGACCTCCCAGGCGACCGGCACGTCGACCGCCGGCATGGCGCCGCCCTCCAGTGGGTCGGGGGCGAGGCGGGTCCACAGCACGACGGCTTGGTGGAGCGGGTCTCCGGAGGCGACGCCCAGCGAGAACAGGCCCTCTGGGAGGGTGGGCTGGTTGCGCGACGCTCCCGCCCGGCCGCGGCCCACGAACGGCGCAACGACCAGCGCGCTCCCCGCGCCGGTCAGGAACCGGCGGCGCGACAGCCCGTGTGGCGTGTGCCGGTCGTCGCCCATCACCTCCCGTGTCGCCCAGCCGAGGCCGCCCGTCGGCCGGTGCTACGGTAGCGGACGTCGCCTCTGGCAGACGCTCGCTGCAGTCTGCCCTGGCGCCAGGTTTTCGCTGGCGATGGGCCGCGCTAGCATGATTCGTCGGCTCTCGGCGCCCTACGGGCCTTCCCTCGCGCCCGAGCCATGCACCCCAGCCATACGAGGAGCCAACCCTGCCGAAGTCCAAGGAAGACGCGATCGTCCTCGATGGGACCGTGATCGAGCCCCTCCCCAACGCCATGTTCCGGGTCGAGCTCGAGAACGGCCACAGCGTGCTAGCACACATCTCCGGGAAGATGCGCATGCACTACATCCGCATCCTGCCGGGCGATCGCGTGCAGGTGGAGCTCACACCCTACGACCTCAGCCGGGGTCGCATCACCTATCGCTACAAGTGACGGGAACCGAGTGATGAAGGTCCGACCCAGCGTCAAACCGATGTGCGAGAAGTGCAGGGTGATCCGCCGCCACGGGCGCGTGCGGGTCATCTGCAGCAACCCACGCCACAAGCAGCGCCAAGGCTAGAGGAGAGCACATGGCACGTATCGCCGGCGTCGACATCCCGCGCGAGAAGCGGCTCGAGATCTCGCTCACCTACATCTACGGCGTCGGGCGCACCCGGGCGGCCGAGGTCTGCCAGGCCCTCGACATCAGCCCCGACACCCGGGTCCGCGACCTCACCGATGACGAGGTCGCCCGCATCCGCAGCTACCTCGAATCCAACCTCAAGGTCGAGGGCGACCTGCGGCGCGAGGTCCAGCAGGACATCAAGCGGAAGATGGAGATCAGCTGCTGGCAGGGGCTGCGCCATCGCAAGGGCCTCCCGGTGCACGGGCAGCGCACGCAGACCAACGCCCGCACCCGCAAGGGCCCGCGCAAGACGGTCGCCGGCAAGAAGAAGGTCAGGAAGTAGGTCGGGGCGTCATGGCCAAGCCCAAGTCCCCCGGTGGCCGGCGGCCGCGCCGGCGTGAGCGCAAGAACGTCGGCCACGGCGTGGTGCACATCAAGAGCAGCTTCAACAACACGATCATCACGTTCACCGACCAGGGTGGCAACGTCGTGTCGTGGGCCTCCGCCGGCAACGTCGGCTTCAAGGGCTCGCGCAAGTCCACCCCCTACGCCGCTCAGATGGCCGCCGAGACGGCCGCCCGCCGCGCCATGGAGCACGGTGTCCGCCGGGTCGACGTCCAGGTGAAGGGCCCGGGCTCGGGCCGCGAGACCGCCATCCGGTCCATCCAGAACACCGGCATCGAGGTCACCGGCATCAAGGACGTCACCCCCGTTCCCCACAACGGCTGCCGCCCGCCCAAGCGGCGCCGAGTCTGAGGTCGCTCAGCGATGGCCCGCTACACCGGTCCCAAAGCCCGTGTCTCCCGGCGCCTCGGCGTCAACATCTGGGGCACCGCCGGCGAGAACCGCGCCATGGAGCGCCGGCCGTACCCGCCGGGCGAGCACGGCCGCGGCCGCCGGCGCAACGCCTCCGAGTACCTCCTGCAGCTCCAGGAGAAGCAGAAGGCCCGGTACACCTACGGCCTCAACGAGCGGCAGTTCCGGAACCTCTACGAGGAGGCCAGCCGGCGCAAGGGCGTCACGGGCGAGCTGATGCTCCAGCTCCTCGAGCGCCGTCTCGACAACGTCGTCTACCGCGCCGGGTGGGCGTCGACGCGTCCCCAGGCGCGGCAGTTCGTGGGCCACGGGCACGTCGAGGTCAACGGCAAGCGCGTCGACATCCCCAGCTACCGCGTCCGCAAGGGCGACGTGATCACCCTGCGGGGCAAGGCGCGCCAGATGATCGTCATCCAGTGGAACCGTGACGTGTTGGCCCGCACGCCACCCCCGTGGCTCGACGCTGAGGACGACGGGTTGTCGGTGAGGGTGCGCGAGTACCCGCTGCGCGAGCACATCGACGTCCCCGTGCGCGAGCAGCTCATCGTCGAGCTCTACAGCAAGTAGATCTAGTCCCCCCGAAAGCGCAGGAGCTTTCCGCCATGCTGGTCATGCAGCGCCCCACCGTCGAGCCGATCGACGAGCAGGAGGGCAACCGTCAGCGGTTCACAATCGGTCCGCTCGAGCCCGGCTTCGGCCACACGCTCGGCAACTCGTTGCGACGCACCCTGCTGTCGTCGATCCCCGGCGCCGCCATCACCCAGGTCCGCTTCGACGACGCCCTGCACGAGTTCGACACCATCCCCGGCGTCGTCGAGGACGTCACCGACGTCATCCTGAACCTCAAGGACATCGTGCTCGTCAGCCACAGCGACGAGCCGGTGACGTTGCGCCTCGACGTGCGCGGCCCCGCCGAGGCCACGGCTGGTGACGTCCAGCTCACCGCCGACGTCGAGATCCTGAACCCCGAGCTCCGCCTGGCGACCCTCAACCGTTCGGGGCGGCTTGCCCTCGACCTCACGGTCGAGGTGGGGCGCGGTTACCGCTCGGCCGAGAGCAACAAGGTGTCCGAGACCATCGGCATCATCCCCGTCGACTCGATCTTCTCGCCTGTCCGCCGGGTGGCGTTCGAGGTCGAGCCGACACGGGTCGAGCAGTCGACCGAGTACGACCGTCTTGTCATCGACATCGAGACCGACGGGGCCGTCACCCCGCGCGACGCGCTGGCCTCCGCCGGCGACACCCTGCGCTCGCTCGTGTCGCTCGTCGCCGACATGAGCGAGGAGCCGCAGGGCCTCGAGCTGGGCGAGCTGGCCGTCACCACCGCCGGTTCCCCCGATCTCGACCTGCCGATCGAGGACCTCGACCTGTCCGAGCGGCCCCGCAACTGCCTCAAGCGGGCGCAGATCAACACGATCGGCGAGCTGCTCGACAAGACCGAGGACGACCTGCTCGCGATCACCAACTTCGGCCAGAAGTCGCTCGACGAGGTCGTCGCCAAGCTCGACGAGCGCGGCCTGTCGCTGCACACCAAGGACTGAGTAGGGGACGTCGCCATGCCCGCCACCCCCCGCAAGGGCCGCCGGTTCGGCGGCGGCGCCGGTCACCAGCGCCTGATGATGGCGAACCTGGCCGCCAGCCTGTTCGCCGCCGAGGGCATCGTCACCACTGAGGCCAAAGCCAAGGCGCTGCGGCCCATCGCCGAGAAGCTGATCACCAAGGCGCGCAAGGCCGACGCCGATCCCGGCGTCACGGTCCACCAGATGCGCCAGGTGGTCGCCTTCCTGGGCGATCGGGAGATGACGCACAAGCTGTTCACCGAGATCGGGCCCCGCTACGCCGACCGCAACGGCGGCTACACGCGCATCCTCAAGCTCGGCCCCCGCCACGGCGACAACGCGCCGATGGCTCGCATCGAGCTGGTGTAGTAACCCTCGCGCCCGTGCGCGCGCGCATGACCCTCGCCTACGACGGCGCGGGGTTCCACGGGTTCGCCCCCAACCCGGGCGTGCGCACCGTGGGGGGCACGCTGGGCGAGGCGCTCGGGCGGGTGGCGCGCTCGCCGGTCGAGCTCACGTGCGCGGGCCGGACCGACGCTGGCGTCCACGCCTGGGGCCAGGTGGTCAGCTTCGACCTGCCCGCCGAGCGCGCCGAGCCGGCATCGCTGGTGGCGCTAGCGCGCTCGCTCAACCGGCTGCTGGCGCCGGAGATCGTCGTGCGTGACCTGTGCCCGGCCCCCGACGGCTTCGACGCCCGCCGCTCCGCCACGGGCCGCACGTACCGGTACACGATCGTCAACCGACCCGTCCCCGACCCGTTCCTGGCGCGGGTCGCCTGGCACGTCGACGAGCCGCTCCAGGTCGACCTGCTGCGGCTCGGTTGCGACCCGCTGCTGGGCGAGCACGACTTCTCGGCCTTCTGCCGGAGACCCAAGCGGCGGGACCCGGACGACCCCGAGGTCTCGCTCGTGCGCCACGTGCGTCGGGCCGACTGGACCGAGGCGGGTGAGGGTGTCCTGCGCTTCGAGATCGAGGCGACCTCGTTCTGCCACCAGATGGTGCGGGGCATCGTCGGCACGCTCGTCGACGTCGGGCGCTCCCGCAAGCACGCCGGCGAGCTGCGGGCGATCCTCGCCAGCCGGGACCGGTCCCGGGCGTCGCCCGTCGCCCCGCCTCACGGCCTGTGCCTGTGGTCGGTGTCCTACGAGTGACCGCCGCAACTGTTCTGGGTGCAGCTGTGCGGTCATATGCCGTATAGCTGCACCCAGTTTGCATGGGCTTGCCGTTTCGCGGGGTGTCCCCGTAGGCTGGTACGTCGCTCTGGGCGCCGCACGGCGCACGGGCGCCTGCACCCGACGACACCCCGACGACCCCGACGAAGGTGGCACGCGTGCCGACGTACACCCCGAAAGCCTCAGAGATCGAGCGTGCCTGGCACGTGGTCGATGCCGACGGCATGGTGCTCGGCCGCATGGCGACTGAGGTCGCACGCCTGCTGCGGGGCAAGCACAAGCCGACCTTCGCCCCCCACATGGACGTCGGCGACCACGTCGTGATCGTCAACGCCGACAAAGTCGTGCTCACGGCCGGCAAGGCCGACCGCAAGACCGTCTACCGCCACTCCGGCTACCCGGGCAGCCTCAAGGCCGAGTCCTTCGGGCGGTTGCTGCAGCGCCGGCCTGAGGAGGCCGTGCGGCGCAGCATCCGGGGCATGCTGCCGAAGAACCGGCTCGGGCGCCAGATGCTGTCCAAGCTCAAGGTGTACGCCGGCCCCGACCACCCGCACGCCGCCCAGCGGCCACAGCCCCTCGACATCCCCCACGCCCGCCGCACCACCTAGAGGCCGAGCGGATAGGGCGAGTGTCGCACTGAACAGTACGGAATCTACACCTCGCCAACAGCTCCACTGCGAGGCCTCCCAGCAACAACGCAGATGCAAGCCGCGACAAGCGTGACCTATCCGCTGATGCTCTAAAGGACAGCCATGACGCAGCCGCTCGCCCAGACCACCGGCCGACGCAAGGGTGCCGTCGCCCGCGTCCGCATTCGCCCCGGAGCCGGGTCGATCACCATCAACGACCGCGAGCTGGCCAGCTACTTCCCGTCGCGCACGCACCAGACGATCGTGTCCGAGCCGCTGCGCATCGTCGAGGCCGAGGGCGCCTACGACATCGAGGCCACCCTCATCGGAGGCGGCGTGTCCGGCCAGGCCGGAGCGCTCCGCTTGGGCATCGCCCGGGCGCTGGTCGAGGCCGATCCCGACACCCGCACCCCGCTGAAGCGGGCCGGCTTCCTCTCGCGTGATCAACGCGAGAAGGAGTCCAAGAAGTACGGCCTGAAGAAGGCCCGGAAGGCACCCCAGTACTCCAAGCGCTGAGTCGGGGCGCGGAGCCGCCGGCACGGGATGGTCAGGTTCGGGACCGACGGGGTGCGGGGCGTCGCCAACGCCGAGCTCACCCCCGAGCTGGCGCTGGCGCTGGGACGGGCCGCGGCCCGGGTCCTGGGCGGTGAGCGCTTCGCCATCGGACGCGACACCCGCCGCTCGGGGCCGATGCTCGAAGCCGCGCTGTGCGCCGGTCTGGCCAGCGAGGGCGTCGATGTCGAGCTGCTCGGCGTGGCGCCGACACCGATGGTCGCGTGGTGGTCGGCCACGACCGGCGCTCCCGCCGCCGTCGTGTCGGCGTCGCACAACCCCTTCCCCGACAACGGCATCAAGCTGTTCTCGGCCGGGGGACGCAAGCTGGCCGATGACGCCGAGGAGTGGTTGGAGCGGGAGCTGGCGGCGGCCGAGACACCGGCGCGACACGGTGGCGATGCGCCCACCGGCGCGGGGGTCGGCAGGGTGCGGTCCGTCGACGGCCGGGCCGACTACGGTGCCGCCGTCGT
>DASQUY010000639.1:0-3035 GCA_035641055.1 Acidimicrobiales bacterium
CGTCGCGGTCCGGGCCGCTGCTCGGCGATGCTCGCGTCGGACCCAGGCCACGTGCTCGGGTGCCAGGCCCACGATCACGGTCGCCGCCTCGAGGTCGCAGGCGTGTGCCTGGCGGCTGCGATGCCCGGGGGCGGTCAGCTCGACAGCGGCGAGCGCAGTCCGCGTGCGCGTGGACGGGGGCAGCCCGTCGATCACGAGCGTCCCGGCGGTTTGGACCCGGACCTCCGGAAGCCGGGCGGCGAGGGCCGCCCCTGCCATCACCGAGCGGGCTGCGTTTCCCGTGCACAGGAACAGCACGCCTCCGCTTCCGGTTCGGTCCGGCACCTCAGGGGCCATACGCGGTGTCGACCAGGACGGCGGGCGGCTCGCCCAGGCTGGCGAGCTCGGCTCGGGCCGCCGCCAACCTGCGTCCGAGATGCATCACCTCGGCCCGGTACTCGAGCGGCCCACCGTCGGCTGCGAGCGGACGCAGGTACACGGCCCGCAGCTCGACCAGCGGACGGGCCCGGTCCCCGGGCGCTTGGACCCGCCTCAGGGCCTCGGCCGCGGCGCGCTCGCCCAGCAGCACACCCACACCCCCGTGGAGGTTGCCGACCCCGTTGGCGAAACGCGGCTCGGCCGTCAGCCCGAGCCGTACCCGACGCTCGCCGGTCCCTAGCGTCCGGAAGTCGAGCGACCGCCATGTGGCGCCCGCGTCGACGGGGACCGGGAGGCGCCTGTCGGGTGGGCTCGCGTCGAGCGCGACCGATCGGAGGGCGCACCACCCGAACACCGATCCCTCGGCGTCCAGAAGCTCGCCGCTCGCCATGCCCTCGTCCCCGTCCAGGGCCCGGAGCCGCCCATGGCACGTGAGCCGACCGCGCGGCGGGCGCCCACGAAGCTCCACGTGCAGATGGGTCGTGACCAGCCCGCGGCCGGGCGGAAGCGCGCCGGCCACGGCGAAGCCGAGCGTCGTGTCCGCGAGCACGGCCAGCGCCCCCGGCAGCGGCAGCCCGTCGTCGAGCAGCCAGGGTGCTGGGTCGAGCGCGTGAGTGCAGCTTCCGGGGCCGCGCTCGACCGCGGTGACCCCCGTCGATGCCCAGACCGGGATCGTCTCGATCTGCCCCGACCCCAGGCGGCCGCCCGTCGGCCGTGACAGCGCAGTGTCCATCAGCTAACTTATATACCTAAATAGGTGGCTGGTGTCATGGAACGGGATTCCAGGTGGATCAGTGTCCTGTTCTGCCGGCCAGCGGTACGATGGTTCGGGCCTTGACAGGAGGGGACGATATGGAAAGCACCAAGATCTGGGCGAACTCCGGCGACTCGCACTTCCTCGAGCCGGACGACCTGTGGCACCGCATCCTGCCCAAGGCGCTCGCCGAGCGCATGCCCCGCACCGAGATGGTCGGCGACGACGAAGAGATCGTCTACGTCGACGGTCGCAGCTTCCGGCGCAAGATGCCCAAGCTCATGACCAAGAAGGGTGAGAGCGGCGAGACGATCGCCGAGATGAGCCACCGGCCGCCGGGCGCCCGAGACGTGCACGCCCGGCTCGTCGACCTCGACCACGAGGGCATCTGGGCCGAGGTGCTCTACTCGTCGATCGGGCTGTGGTCAGCGCTCATCGAGGACCCACAGCTCGTGCGCGAGGCGTGCCGAGCCCACAACGAGTGGCTGGTGGCCGAGATCCAGGGCGCGGCCCCAGAGCGGCTGGTGGCCGCCGCGCTGATGCCCATGCTCCAGGTCGAGGACGCCGTGGCAGAGCTGGAGCATGCGGCCGAGATCGGCCTCAAGCTGATCAGCCTCCCCACCGGCAATCCGCCGGGGACCGATGACTACAACCACGACTCCTGGGAGCCGCTGTGGGCGGCGGCGGAGGAGGCCGGCATGGTGGTCGGGTTCCACATCGGGACCGAGAGCGCAGACCAGATCACGGCGTTCAGGGGCCCAGGCGGCGCGGTTCTCAACTACGTCGAGACGACCTTCGGAGGGCAGCGGGCGGCCATGAAGATGGTGACCAGCGGCGCCCTGGATCGCCACCCCGGGCTCAAGGTGCTGGTCTCCGAGGGCGGGGCCACCTGGGTGCCGTTCATCGGCGACCGCATGAACGAGGGCTACCGCCAGCACGGGACGTTCGTGCGGCCGAAGCTGTCGCGCCTGCCCAAGGAGATCCTGTACCGCCAGGTCTACGCCTCGTTCCAGCACGACGAGTCGGCGCCGGCCGCGCTGTGGGCGATGGGCTACCACAACGTGATGTGGGGCAGCGACTACCCGCACCTCGAGGGCACGTTCGGTCACACCCAGAAGACGCTGCACGAGCTGTTCGACGACGTAGCCCCCGAGGCCCGGCAGCGCATCACCCGCGGCGCCTTCGAGGAGCTGTTCCCCCACGTGAGCCAGCCGCCCGCCTGAGCGGGTCCTCCCCGGTGGCCGGTCTCGAGCGGCTCGACGGCCGGGTGGCGCTGGTCACTGGCGCCGGCCGGGGCATCGGACGCGCTGACGCGCTCGTGCTCGCCGAACTGGGCGCGGCGGTCGTGGTCAACGATCTCGGGACCACGGTCGATGGACGGGGAGCGGACGCCGGACCGGCCGGCGAGGTGGCGACCGAGATCATCGCCGCGGGCGGTCGGGCCGTGCCCGACACCACCGACGTCGCATCGATCGAGGGCGGCGCCGCCGCCGTGAAGGTGGCGCTGGAAGCCTTCGGCCGCCTGGACGTCCTCGTCAACAACGCCGGGTTCGCAGTCGGAGGCGGTGACGTCGAGCACCCGGTCGAGACCGAGATCGACGCCCTCATCGGCGTCCACCTGAAGGCGGCGCTGGGGACGATGCGCGCGGCCGTGCCGGTCATGCGGTCACAGGGCTACGGCCGCATCGTCAACACCGTCTCCGAGGTGGCGCTCGACGCCCGGCTGACCGACGGCCTGGGCTACGGGGCCGCCAAGGCTGCGCTGTGGTCGGTCACGCTGTCGGCGGCCCGAGCGCTCACGGGCCGGGGGATCACCGTGAACGCCATCTCGCCGGGCGCCCGGACCCGCATGAACGCCGACCTG